>CAYXZE010000236.1:0-4564 GCA_964469395.1 uncultured Luteolibacter sp. | reverse complement strand
GAAATCCCATCACTCCAAGATTGACACTCAAATCAAAAACTGTTCAAATGAACTCATTAAGAAACCTTCCAAACTCAGCAAGTCACCTTCCGGTCTGACCTGCATTGAAATCTGTTCAGGGACGGGCGGGCAAGCGATTGGCCTAGAGCGAGCGTGAGCGAGGTCAGTTCTCTCCGGTTCACATTTCAACAGTCCCAAATCCCTCCCCGTCACCAAGATTGCAACCATGACAGAGGGGCACTGACAGGTTGCTCCCGGCGCGCGTTTATGTCAGAGTAATTCTCTAGCACCGTCTCAGGATGAAAATGATTTTCCATCAACATCCATGAAACGCCTCCCCCCGATGCGACGGAAATTCAATACACCCCCAGCCATCCCGCCACCGCGCGGGCGGCGCGTTCGTGCGCGCCTTTGCCGCCGAGTTTCGTGGAAACTTCCGCGAGGCGCGCCTGCAAGGCCTCGCGTTTCGCCGGAGATTCGAGAAATTCCCGCAATGCCCGTGCCACCGCGTCCGGCTCCGCCTTGGCCTGGATCAATTCCTCGACCACGCCTTCGCCCGCGAGAATATTGACCAACCCGATGTGTTCGATTTTCACCAGCAGTCTCGCCAACAGATAGGTCAGCGGTGCCGTGCGATAAACCAGGCAATACGGCAGCCCGTAATACGCCGCTTCCAGCGTCGCGGTGCCGCTGGCAATCACCGCGCAGCCCGCCCGCTGCATCAGCGAGTGGCTGCCGCCCGAAGTGACGGTGATCCAGTCCCCCGCCCCGGCCTCGTCGATCAGCCCGTGGATTTGCACCGCCAGCTTCTCCGATGCCGCGGGGACTTCGAATTCCAGCCCGCTGTCCCACGCCCTCAGCCGTTTCGCCGCTTCGACCATCATCGGAAACAGGCGCGCGATTTCCCGCTCCCGGCTACCGGGAAACAGCCCGACGAGCTTCCCGTCGCGCGACACGCCGCCGATCCGCTTTTCCTCCAGCTCATCGACCAGCGGGTTTCCGACGAAAGTGCTTTTCAAGCCGGCCTTTTCGAAAATCGGCTGCTCGAAGGGGAACAGGCAGAGCATTTCATCCAGCAGCCGCGCCATCACCGGGATGCGGCGTTTGTTCCAGGCCCATACTTTCGGGCTGATGTAGTAAATGATGCGCGTGCCGGGGACTTCCCGTTTCACCGCTTCCGCAAAGCGCAGGTTGAAACCCGGGTAGTCGATGAGCAGCAGCACGTCCGGCCGGAAGCTTTTCAACTCCGCCAGCATCTCGGCGAACCGCTGCTTGAACCACCCGTAGCGTTTCAAAACCTCCCACACACCCATCACCGCCGCGTCCTCCACCCAGTCCCGCAATCCCGCGCCCGCGACTTCCGCCATTTCCGGCCCGCCCGCGCCGTGGATTTCCAAATCCGGCACCTGGTCCCGCAACGAGCGCAACAATCCCGCCCCGTGGGCATCCCCGCTCAACTCCCCCGCGACCACATAAACCCGTTTCGACATGCGCCGGGAGGCTATTCAGGCCAGCCCGCCCCGACCAATCAAAATCCACACCGCAGCGGCCGGAGCCCCCGGATTCACTGAAATCGCAAAACTTCCAGACTTCCGCATTGATTTCGACGCCACGGCCGCTTTGATCGGCCCCCGCAGCCCTGCCTGCCTTCCATCATGTCCGTCGATCTCAAAGAATCCTCCGTCCCGCTTGCCGAAATTTCCCAAGGGCCCAATGCGTTCGAGGCGTTTCTCGACCGCAACCAAAAAGGCATCGCGGCCTTCGCCATTCTTCTCGTGATCGGTGCGGTGGTCATGGTGATTTACCGAGGCATCGAGAAAAGCCGCCAGGAAACCGCCGGAGCGGCACTCAACAAGGCCGGGGATCTCGCCGCCTATCAAGCCGTCGTCACCGACCACGCGAACACCGCCGCCGCAGGCAGCGCGATGGTGCTCCTGGCCAACGACCAATGGACCGCCAACCAGAAGGACGACGCCATCGCCACCCTCCGGAAATTCATCTCGGACTTCCCCGGGCACCCGGCGCTCCCCACCGCCAAAGCCAGCCTCGGCTCCAAATTGCTGGCTCAGGGCAAATCCGGAGATGCCGCCAAGGTTTTTGAAGAACTGGTTGCCGATCCGGAAACCCGCTTCATCGCTCCCTTCGCGCTGATTTCCCTTGGCGACATTTCACGCGCCGCCGACGACCTCGAAAAAGCCGAAAACTCCTACTCCAAGGTGAAAACCGAATTCCCCGATAGCGACTTCTCCGAGACCGCAAACAGCCGCATCGCCACCTTGAGGGCCAAGCCGCCTGTCGAGATCGCGCCGCCCGCCGCTCCAGCCCCGGACGCGGCGGCTCCAGCCCCCGATGCCGCCAATCCGACCCCGGATGCTCCCCCTGCCCCTCCCGCCCCAGCCCCGACCACTCCCGAGCCATAAGTCAGGAAACGATTTGACATCCCTATAACTCCAACCACTCTTTACCACCGTGTTCAAAAAAGTAATCGGCCAAGACAACAGCGAAGCTCAACGCTCCGCCCCTTCACTTCCGGAAACCCGCCAACCGGAGCCAGCATCATCGTCCGCACAGCAGCCCGCTTCGGCCGCCGCGCGTCCGTCTGCGGGAGCCACCCGCAACGTCCTTTCCACCGATGTGGAAATCAAAGGCACCGTCAAATTCACCAACGACCTCGTGGTTGACGGCAGAATCGAAGGTGAAATCCACTCTGACGGCAATCTGACCGTCGGCGAGAACGCCCGCATCAAGGCCGAGATCAAGACCGCCACCGTCGTCGTTTACGGCAAGGTTCACGGCAATCTCACCGCCACCGACCGCGTCGAGCTCAAGGCCAGCGCCGAAGTCGTCGGCGACATCAAGGCCAAGACTCTCTCGATCGAAGCCGGTGCCATTTTCGTCGGCAAGTCCACGGTTGGCACCCCGGCCCAGCTTCCGGCATCCTCCGCCCAGCCCGCCAAGGCTCCCGCAGCCCCTGCGGCACCCGAAGCCCCCAAACAAGGAACCCTTGCCGGAACCGTTTCCTAAATTGTCGGAAATAGCCTCTTCAAAAACCGATTTCTACCGCCATGGCCGATGAGCCCAAGCGCCATCGCATCGACGTCACGTGTCCGGAATGCGGGCATTCCCAATCCGAGCCCGCGCTCGTGGTTTCCACGCAATGCCGGTCTTGCCGGGCCAATTTCCAGGTCCGTGAAGGCAAAGGCGTGGTCAGAAATCGTCCGGTCACCCGGTTGGCCATCCCCCGCAAGGACTCGGACCCGGAACCCGAGCCCCTGCCGGAAGGCCCCAAGCCACCACCCTTCCTCCGTCGCGCCCCGGCCACTCCGCCGCCGCAATCGTTCCTGATGCGGCTTTTCAACCCGGCCAAGCCGCCGCGCGAAATCACCTGCTTCAATTGCGATTACTCCTACACCACGGTCGGCGAGGCCCAATCCAGCCAATGCCCGAAATGCAGCGGATACATCAGCCTGATCGACTATGACATCAGCGAGCACTGGAACCGCCGCATCCAGACTTGTGGCGATGTGATCATTCAAAAATCCGGGGTCGTTTCCGGCGTCACCGTCATCTGCCACAACCTCACCGTGTTGGGCGAACTCGCCGGCTCCGTCGAGTGCTCCGGCGATCTGATCCTCCGCAGCCACGGCAAAATCATCGGCAAGGTCACCTGCAAAAACCTCCGGGTCGAAAAAGGCGCCCGTGTCGAGTTCCTCAATCCCGTCACCGCCGCCACCGCCTTCATCGACGGCCAGGTTCGCGGCCAGATTTCCTGCACCGGAGCCGTCACCCTCGAAAAACGCGCCCAGCTCCAAGGCCTCGTCCGCACGTCCTCCCTCATCGTCAAGCCCGGTGCCAAACACACCGGCACCATCGAAATGGTCACCGCCACCGCGAAAGCCTGACATCCCTTCATCTGCGGTTTAAAAAATTCCCTTAAACGCCATGCCCGCCGCCCTCGACCTCAAGGAGGAAATCCTCGCCCTCAAAAAAGCCAGAAACGCCGTCATCCTCGCCCACAACTATCAGACCGGCGACATCCAGGACGTCGCCGACTACGTGGGAGACTCGCTCGGCCTCGCCTACCACGCCAAAGCCACCGATGCCGACGTCATCGTCTTCTGCGGCGTCCACTTCATGGCGGAAACCGCCAAAATCGTGAACCCCGGAAAAATCGTCGTCCTCCCGGATGCCGACGCCGGATGCTCGCTCGAACAATCCTGCCCCGCCCCCCAGCTCGAAGCCTTCCTCAAGGCGAACGCGGAAAAAAACTACTACGTCATCGCCTACATCAACTGCTCCGGCGGCGTGAAAGCCCTCTGCGACGTCATCTGCACCTCCGGCAACGCCGTGAAAATCGTCAACCTCGCCCCGCAGGACCGCCCCATCCTTTTCGTCCCGGACGAAAACCTCGGAGCCTGGGTCATCGAGCAAACCGGCCGCAAAATGGACCTCTGGAAAGGCAACTGCTACGTCCATGTCGAGTTCACCCGCGACTCCATCAACCGCATCAAGGCAGAATACCCGGACGCCCTCGTCGTCGCCCACCCCGAGTGTACCCAGGCCG
>CAYXZE010000235.1:0-4587 GCA_964469395.1 uncultured Luteolibacter sp. | reverse complement strand
GGATTAGGGATTAGGGATTAGGGATTAGGGATTAGGGATTAGGGATTAGGGATTGGAGATTGGGGATTACGACTCATTTGGCTTTGCGAGAAGTCGGCACCACTCGACTAATACCCCACCTCCGCTTCCTCCTGTTAAAATTCTTTTCGGTTTTCAGCCTAATTTCCCAATCTCGAATCCCCAATTTCCTTTTTCAACCCCTCCACCTCGCCGCGGGCGACGCCGATGAAGAGATCTTCGAGGGATGAGCGGTTGAACTTTTCGTGGATTTCATTCGGCGTGCCTTCCGCCAGCACCTTGCCGCCATGAAGGAAAATGACGCGGTCGCACACCTCGTGGATGTCGCGCATGTTGTGGGAGGTGTAAAGGATGGAGAGGCCCGTTTCCTGCTGGAGCTTGCGCAGCAGTTTGCGGACGCGGTCGGCGATGTCGGGATCGAGCGAGGCGGTGGGCTCGTCCAGCAAAAGCAGGCGCGGCTTGTTGAGCAGGGCCTTGGCGAGGTTGACGCGGGTGGATTCTCCAGCGGAGAGCCTGCCGGTCACGGACTTGCGCAGGTGGGTGATGTCGAGCAGTTCGAGCAATTCCTCGATCCGCTGCTTCGGACGGGCAACGCCGTAGAGGCGGGCGAAGACGGTTAGATTCTGCCAGACTAGGAGGTTCGAGGGCAGCGCGGTGTAGGCGGAGGAGAAATTCACCTGCCGCAGGATCTCGATGCGGTGCATCCAGAGATCGAGTCCGAAAATGCGGATCGAGCCGGACGTCGGCGTGGTCAGGCCGAGCAACAGGTTCATGGCCGTGGTTTTCCCCGCCCCGTTCACCCCCAGCAGCCCCAGCGATTCGCCCTCCCCCACCGTGAAAGAAAGCGCCTCAAGCGCGGTGAACGAGCCGAAGGTTTTGGCGAGTCGGTCCGCTTCAAGAATGGGCATGGCGTCAGGCATCGCCGGAAACTGGCACCAGCGAAGTCATTTTCCAACTCGTTTCACACAGGCAGAGGATCGGGGATTGGGGATTGGGGATTGGGGATTGGGGATTGGGGATTGGGGATTGGGGATTGGAGATTGGAGATCGAGGATCGAGGATCGGAGAATGGAGTCTTAAATCTTCTGTCTTGCGTCTTGCGTCTCCCCCAAAACGAATCGGTTGCCAGCACGCCGGAAGTCGCTATTCTCCGCGCCCCGGCAAAAACCGCCGGTCCTCATCATGAATCATCCCCACGTAGCGATCGTTGGTGCGACGGGTGCCGTCGGCATCGAAATGCTCCTTTGTCTCGAGCAGCGGAATTTCCCGCTCGGCAAGCTCACCCTGCTCGCTTCGGCGCGGTCCGCCGGGAAAAAGATGGTGTTCCGCGGCGAGGAAATCGTGGTGGAGGAATTGACGCACGACTCGTTCGCGGGCGTGGACATCGCGCTGTTCAGCGCGGGCGGCGGGATTTCCCTGGAGTTCGGACCGTCCGCCGCAGCGGCGGGCGCGGTGGTCATCGACAACTCGTCGGCCTTCCGGATGGACGCGGACGTGCCGCTGGTGGTGCCGGAAATCAACCCGGAAGCCGCGAAGAATCGCCCGCGCGGCATCATCGCGAACCCGAACTGCACCACGATCATTTCCCTGATGGCGCTGGCCCCGCTGCACGCGGCCTTCGGCCTGAAGTCGATCATCGCCTCGACCTATCAGGCGGTTTCCGGATCGGGCGCGCAGGGCATCGTCGAGCTGGAAGAGCAGATGAAATCCATCCACGCCGGCGAGCCGGTAACGCTCAAAGTCTATCCGCGCCAGATCGCCTTCAACGTGATCCCGCAGGTGGATTCCTTCACGGACAACGGCTACACCAAGGAAGAGCTCAAGATGCTCAACGAGGGCCGGAAAATCATGGACCTGCCGGAGCTGCGGGTGTCCTGCACCTGCGTGCGCGTGCCGGTTTACCGCTCGCACTCGGTTTCCATCACCGCGCAATTCGAGCGCCCGGTGGATGCGGACGCCGCCCGCACCGCCTATGCCGGCAAGGCGGGCGTGCAAGTCGTGGATGACACCGCGAACAAGCTTTTCCCGGTGCCGCTCGACACCACCGGCAAGGACGATTGCCTCGTCGGCCGCATCCGCAAGAACCTCGTCCTCGAAAACGCCCTCGACCTGTGGGTGGTCGGCGACCAGGTGCGGAAAGGCGCCGCGCTCAACGCGGTGCAGATCGCGGAGATTCTGTAAAGAGATCGAGGATCGTAGATGGTGGATCGTCATCCACCATCCACGATCTGCTATCCACAATCCTCCCCATGGACCTCAAAACCTATCTCTCCACCCGTGCCGCGGAAGTGGATGCGGCGATGGACGCTTTCCTTCCGAAAGCCAAGGAACGCCCCGCAACGATCCACGCGGCGATGCGTTACAGCGTTTTCGCCGGCGGCAAACGGTTGCGGCCCGTGCTGTGCCTGGCGGCGGCGGAGGCTTGCGGCGGGGAGATTTCCGCAGCCCTCGCCCCGGCCTGCGCGGTGGAGCTGATGCACACTTACTCGCTGGTCCACGACGATCTGCCGGCGATGGATGACGACGACCTCCGCCGCGGCCGACCGACCTGCCACAAGGTTTACGGCGAGGGCATGGCCGTGCTGTGCGGCGACGCCCTGCTAACAGAATCGTTCGTCGTGCTCGCGAAAACCGCGCCCTCGAAACGCTACGGCACGCGCGACTACATCGCCGAACTCGCGGAAACCGGCGGCAGTCGGAAACTCATCGGCGGACAGGTGATGGACCTTGAAGGCGAAGGGCGGAAACTCACCCGGCGCGATCTCGTCCGCATCCACGAGGCGAAAACCGCCGCGCTGCTCACCACCTCGCTGCGGCTCGGCGCGATGACCGCCAACGCCACGCCCGCGAAGCTGGAAGCGCTCACGAAATTCGGCCACGCCCTCGGACTCGCCTTCCAGGTCATCGACGACATTCTCGACGTCACGCAAAGCACCGAAGTGTTGGGAAAAACCGCCGGCAAGGACCAGGCCGTGGAAAAATCCACCTACCCGTCGGTTCTCGGGCTGGACGCCTCGCGCAAGGAAGCCGCCAAACTCACAAAGGCGGCGATGGACGCGCTCAAGCCCTTCGGCAAAAAAGCCGCGCGCCTGCAGGAAATCGCCACGCATTTGCTCAAGCGGGAATATTGATTTCCCGGCTCAAGGCGGCATCCGCACCTGCCACGGGGCCTCGCCCATTTTCGCGACCACCACCGCTTTCGGCCACTCAATGACCGCCGGAGAGGCGAGATTCCACCAACCATCCGGGGCCTCGCTGCCGCACTGCCAATTCGCATCCGAAACGATTTGAAGGGCGCTGCCATCCTTGAGCGTCGCCTTGAACCGCAACGCCAACCCGGCCGGACCGCCGACATTGCGGGATTCCACGGCGATGACATTCCGCCCGTCCGGCTTGAGATGGACCAGCACGTCGTAATGATGGGGAGTATTCCATTCTCCGGCCTTGCCGATGTCATGGCCGTTGACCCACAGATGATGCCAGTCATCGCAAAACACGGTGATGACGGCGGTGGCGACATTCGGCGGCAGCTCGAATTCGCGGCGGAAAAACACCGTTTCATTCATCCCGGGCTTGGCGCTTTTCCAAATCCACGCGGCGGTGGATTTGTCCCCGGCCTCCACCTTGACCGCCGGCGGATTCGGCGCGCCTCCGGGTTCCGCCAGCACTGGCAGCGTCGCGAAGATCAGGCAAAGCAAAATGGAAAATCGGGCCATGTGAATAGGGATACGCCCCCCGATCCGCCGGGTTATCAAAAACAACATGATGAATCCCGCGCCCTCCAAAATCAGCCTTCCGCCAACAACTTGCGGAAATAGTCGATCGTGGCGTCCAGCCCCTGATCCAGCGAAATCGTCGGCTGCCAGCCGAGTTCGTTGCGGGCCAGCGTGATGTCCGGCTGGCGCTGTTTCGGATCGTCTCCGGGCAGCGGGAAATAAGCGATTTTCGAAGAGCCGCCGATTTTTTTCAAAACCAGTTCCGCGAGCTGGAGCATGGTGAACTCGCCCGGATTGCCGATGTTGACCGGGCCGGTGAGCGTCGGGTGGTTCATGAGGCGGATGAAACCCTCCACGAGATCGTCCACATAGCAGAACGAGCGGGTCTGGCTGCCGTCGCCATAAATGGTCAGATCCTTGCCTTGAAGCGCCTGGACGATGAAATTGGAAACCACCCGACCGTCGTCCGGCAGCATGCGCGGGCCGTAGGTGTTGAAAATCCGCACCACGCGGATATCGACGCCATTCTGGCGGTGGTAGTCGAAAAACAACGTTTCCGCGCAGCGTTTCCCCTCGTCGTAACAAGCGCGGATGCCGATGGGATTGACGTTTCCATGATAGGACTCCGGCTGCGGGTGCACGTCGGGATCGCCGTAAACTTCGGAAGTGGACGCTTGGAAAACCCGTGCTCCGGTGCGTTTCGCCAGGCCGAGACAATGGATCGCCCCCATCACCGAGGTCTTGGTGGTCTTGATCGGGTTGTGCTGGTAGTGCGGCGGCGAGGCCGGGCAGGCCAGATTGTAAATTTGATCGACCTCGTATTTGAACGGCTCGGTCACATCGTGGCGGACGA
>CAYXZE010000234.1:0-4596 GCA_964469395.1 uncultured Luteolibacter sp. | reverse complement strand
GCCGCGTCGCAGGACACCAAGTCGATGATCTACATCGGCATGGACATGGTCCGCCGCCAGCTCAACGATTTCCTCGCCGCGCAAGGGGTGGAGGAAATCCCGACAACCGGCCCGTTCGACCCGAACCTCCACGATGCGGTGGCCCAGGAAGAATGCGCCGCCGGTGAAGAGGGCCGCATTCTCAAGGTCACGCGCCGCGGCTACAAGCTGCGGGACCGCCTGATCCGTCCGGCGAGTGTGGTCGTTTCCAAAATCCCAACCCCCGAGGCAGAAGGAGGCGCGGCTTAATCCATGTCGGAAAAACGCGATTATTACGAAATTCTTGAAGTCCCGCGGGATGCCACGGCGGACGTGATCAAGAAGTCCTACCGCAAGCTGGCGGTGAAGTTCCACCCGGACAAGAACCCGGGAGACCACACCGCTGAAGAGAAGTTCAAGGAACTCGGCGAGGCCTACGAGGCGCTGAGCGATCCCGACAAGCGCGAGGCCTACGACCGTTACGGCCACGAGGCGTTTTCCGGTGGCGGCGGGCCTCCGGGCGGTGGTTTCCACAACGCGTCGGACATTTTCTCGCAAGTCTTCGGCGGAGCCTTCGGAGGCGGGTTCGAGGAGTTTTTCGGCGGCGGTTCGCGCCGCGGCGACGGCAAGCAGAAGGGCAGCGATCTGCGCTACGATTTGGAAATCTCCCTCGAAGAAGCCGCCCGCGGTGTCGAGAAGGAGTTGGAAATCGAGCGTTACGTACCCTGCGAACCGTGCGGCGCGAAAGGTTCCAAGGGCACCGGCGGTGTTAAAGCCTGCTCGACCTGTGGCGGCCGCGGCGTGGTCGGGCGGCAAACCGGGATTTTCATCCAGCATGCGACCTGCCCGGAATGCCGCGGTGCCGGTGAAACGTTTTCCGACCCCTGCACGAGCTGCAAAGGCGATGGCCGCGTCCAGCGCGACAGCCGCATCAAGCTCCGCATCCCGGCCGGTGTCGATACCGGCACGCGCCTGCGGTCTTCCGGAAATGGCGATGCCGGCGTGCGTGGCGGCGGCGCGGGGGATCTTTATGTTTTCCTCCACGTCCGCGATCACGATGTCTTCGAGCGCGACGACGCGGACCTGTTCTGCTCCGTGCCCCTGCCATTCTCGGTGGCGGCGCTCGGCGGCGAGCTCAAGGTGCCGTCGCTCGACGGCCAGTCCTCGATCAAGATCCCGGTCGGCACCCAGGGCGGCACCGTTTTCCGCCTCCGTGAAAAAGGCATGCCGTCCCTATCAAGCGGCCGCCGCGGAGATCTGAACGTCACCGTCCAGGTCGAAGTCCCGACCAAGCTCAACAGCGACCAACAGGAAAAGCTCCGCGCGTTTTCGGAATCCATCGGCGAACTCAACTCGCCGATGCAGGAAGGATTCTTCAAGAAGGCGAAGCGGTTTTTCGATCTGTGAAAGAGACGCAAGACGCAAGACTGCAAGACTCAAGAAAAGACCAGGAGGAAGCCGCTTCTTCTCTTCTCTTCTCTTTTCTTGTGTCTTGCGTCTTGCAGTCTTGAATCTTTCTTCATGGCCCGCTTCCACCTGCCGCCCGACGCCTGGGAAACTCCCTCTCTAACCGGAGACGAGGCCCGCCATCTTTCGCAGGTGCTGCGGATGAAAGCCGGTGATTCGCTCATCGTTTTCGATGGCAGGGGCCGCCGGGCCGCGGCGGAGGTGCTGGAGGTGTCCCGTGACCGGGTGCCGTTGAAATTGGGAGAAATCCTGCCGTCGGTGTTGCCGCTGCCGGTCATCACGCTGGCCCAGGCGATCCCGAAGGGGAAGAACATGGATCTCATCGTCCAGAAATCCGTGGAGTTGGGCGTTTCCGCCATCCAGCCGCTGGTCACGCGCCACACCGTCGTCCAGCCGGGCGAGGGGAAGTCCGGGAAATGGCGGCGCAATGCGCTGGAGGCCTGCAAGCAATGTGGTCAGGACACGCTGCCTGAAATCGCCGAGCCGCTGGATTTCGACCGCTGGATCGGCCGTCAGAAAGAGGCACCCGGACTGAAGCTCATCGCCTCGCTCGCGCCGGGCGCGCGGCCGTTGCGGGAGGTTCTGAGAGAGCATCCGGGCACCACGCAGGCCACTTTTCTGATCGGGCCGGAGGGGGATTTTTCCGCGGAGGAAACCGGTGCCGCCATGGCCGCCGGGTTTCTGCCGGTTTCGCTGGGGTCCATCGTCCTGCGGGTCGAGACCGCGACGATTTTCTGCCTCTCCGCGCTGCGTTACGAGTTTTCGTGAGCCTTAAACATGATATCACACCGAAAATATTGCATCGGGATGTTGTGGGTCTTGGGCAAATCGTTAAATCAGGGATGTTTGAGGTGGACAAGGACTCAAATTTTTTGAAGGTGAAACTGATTCTTGGAAATGGCCAGCATTTGGAATTGAAAACAGAAATCGCCGATAATTGAATTATCGGTCGGTGGCGCTGATTAACAAAACAAATGAAAAACGCGAGACTTTCGCTTTGATAGACGTTCGTTTGCCGTGGACGGGATGAGAGGTTCGTTCGGTTCCGGTCTGGTTCAAGTGATGCGCGTGGAACCGATTCCGGAGTGCTGGAAAATGTGTGCGGTGATGAAGGTTTTTTCTGGATATGGAGGTTTGATTTGCGTGGAGTAGGCATTGGTTTATTTTCAAGTTGTGGTGAAAAACGAGCGGTCATTGCTGGCGCGGCTGGGACTCTGCGTGGTGCTGGGGGGTCCCGGGCTGGTCAGGGCGTGGGAGCCGGGGACGTATCCCGCGGCACCGCAGCGGATGCACAGTGCGGGCTTTTCCGTGGATAATCGGAACCGGAACGATGTGGTCGCTTTCTGGCATGCCGTTTACCAAGCCTCCGAAGGTTACGAGAAGCGCATCGCCTGGAGTGGGAATTACACGGGCAACAACGGCACGGTATCCGCGGCGTTCGTGAAGGATGTGGAGCGGCGGCTCAATTATTTCCGGGCGATGTCGGGCGTGGACTCCAGCGCGACGATGAGTGTGAGCTCCACGGTGAGGATTGATCCTGTGGATAAGTTCAAGCCTTCTGCATCCACCTTGAAGTCCGCGGCGGCGCAGAGTGCGGCGCTGATGTTGGTCCGGAACCACAACCCGGCCAGCGGCTGGAATCCCGCGCTCACGCACGATCCGCCAAGCCATCTGACCGGGTGGTCGCCGATGGCCTGGAACGCGGCGGCGAAGGGTAATTTCGCCTTCGGGGTTTATGGTCCCGGTGCCGTCACCGAATACCTGGTCGAGCAACACAAGAGCAATGCGGCGACATCTTCCTGGAATTCCTTGGTCGGGCACCGCCGTTGGTGTCTCTATCCGAAAGCGACGGTGTTCGCCACCGGGGATCAGCCCGGGGCTTCCGCCGCAGTGCCGCCGACGAATGTTTTGTATGTCATGCAGAAAGCCGACGAGTTGGGAGACGGCGGCGGTGCGGGTTTCGTCTCCTATCCCGCCGCCGGGTTTTTTCCGGCGGCCATCAATTCCCCCTTCTGGTCGCTCAGCCGGGCCGGTGCGGATTTCAGTTCGGCGGTGGTGAGCATGACGACGGCGGGCGGCGCTGCCGTGCCGGTTTCCGGCGTCCAGTGGAGCCATGCCTACGGCGATCCCTCCATCGTTTGGCAGGTTGGCTCGGCGGCGGGAATCCGCTCCGTTTATCATGACACCACGTTCCATGTGCGGGTTTCCGGCATCGGCGGGCAGGGAGTTCCGGCGGTTCATCATTACTCGGTCACCCTGATCAACCCGGACCGGCTCACATCCAATCAACGGATCTCGGGTCCGGGTTCCGTGGTCGCCGGGAAAAGGGCTTCTTACCGTTTCACGTCACCTGTCGGAGCCGAGGCGCTGCGAGTGGCGGCCTTCCGGAGAAAATCCACCCGCTGGACGGAAACCGCCGAAGTCGCCAAGCGCGCGAAGGTCATCGGTCACACGACGGGCAACTATCCGTTGATCGCGAAGACCTCGGCATTTTCCGGGTTTGGCAAAGTCTCCGGGACCGCGGCGTTCCGTCTTACCTTTCCCACGTCCTATGATTTTCTGGAGCGGAAAGTTCCTGAACAATCATTCGAGATCAACCGCGACATCATCGCGAAATCCAAGGCCAAGCTCACCTTCAAGTTTCGCCGCGGCTACATGACCCGGGGCAGCAGGCTTGTGGTCGAGTCCTCGTCAAACGGCGGAGTGACCTGGAACATCCTCGGCGCGCCGATCAAAGGCGTCTCCGATACCCGGTATGACGCGACCGTGACATCGGCGAGCCGTCCGTTGGCGGCATCCTCCACGCCGATCCGCATTCGTTTCCGCTATTTCACGACTGGCGGCGCGATTTACACGCATGAGGCCGCGCCGAAATCACCGACGGGTATTTTCATCGATGACATCACGACGGTCCGTTGCGACTGGCTGGAGAAAAAGAAAGTGACGACCTATTCCGCGACGACCGGGGAATTCGTTTTCAAAGCCGCCACGGCCGGAGCGAAACCGGCGAGGGGGGACAAATGGTATCTCAGGCTGGGCACCAGACTCGGCGGCAGGTGGTTTCCTGACGGCCCGGTGAAGCAGGTCCGGATCACCGCTCCGTGAGCTAAC
>CAYXZE010000233.1:0-4599 GCA_964469395.1 uncultured Luteolibacter sp. | reverse complement strand
TTTTTCCGTGTATTCCGTGTATTCCGTGGTTAGCCATCTTCCCTTCTAGGGTAAACCCTCTCATCCCATCCAATCCATTTCCATGCCCAATCGAATCGACTCCACCTTCGCCAAACTCCGCGAAACCCGCCGGAAAGCCTTCGTCGCCTACGTAGCCGCCGGAGACCCGGATTTTGAAACCTCGCTTGAAATCATCAAAGGACTCGCCGACGCCGGGGCCGACATCATCGAACTCGGCCTGCCGTTTTCCGATCCGTTAGCCGACGGCATCGTCAACCAGATGGCCGCCGACCGCGCGCTCAAATCCGGCATGACCACCGTCCGCGCCATCGAGCTGATCCGCCGCTTCCGCGAGACGCACGAGACACCCATCGTCCTCTTCACCTATCTGAACCCGGTCTTCACCTATGGTTTTGAAAAATTCCATCAAGACGCCGCCGCCGCCGGCGCGGACGGCATCCTGTTACTCGACCTCCCGCCCGATGAAGCCGCGCTCAACACGGACCTCGCCAACGGCGCGGGACTCAAACACATCCGCCTCATCGCCCCGACCACCCCGCCGGAGCGGGTGAAAACCCTCGCCCAAGCGTCGGAAGGCTTCATCTATCTGCTTTCCAGAACCGGCGTCACCGGTTCCCACGGCGCGCCCTCCGCAAACATCGCCGCCCAGGTCGCCGCCGTCCGCGAGCACACCGCCACCCCGATCTGCGTCGGCTTCGGCATCACCACCCCCGAACAAGCCGCCGAGGTTGCGAAATCCGCGGATGGCGTGATCGTCGGCTCCGCCATCGTCAAGCAAGTCGAACTCCACCCGCAAAACGCCGCCACCGCCGTCCGCGACTTCACCGCCCCGCTCATCGCCGCGACGAAACGTTAAGAACAGCGCTCCTGTAAACCGAGGTTTCCCATGATTCAGTCTTCATCCATCACACCCGGCGAGATTCTTCTGGAAGAATACCTGAATCCCATGGGCATCTCACAGAACGCCATGGCCCGTGCGATTGGCGTCGCGCCGCGAGCCATCAACGAGATCATCCACGCCCGACGTGCCATCACGCCCGCCATGTCCGTTCGTTTCGGAGCGTTCTTCGGCCAATCCCAGGAATTCTGGCACGGCATTCAGGTTGAGTGCGATTTCCGATCCCTGGCGAAAGACCGCAACAAACTCACCGCCCACATCCAACCGGCAACGACCATCGCCCACGCCTCGTGACGGGAGATTCCCGCGCGAAAAATCAAAGTCCGACAGCGGCACGCAGGAGTTCATCCCGCCGTCCGCCCCATGATTCCCTGAGTCCATTCCCTCACCCGCCACCCGGCGGATCGCCTCCGTGGCGATCCGCCGGTTTACTTTCTTCCCATCACATTTCGTAAGGATCACGTCATTCTCTTGCGCTGATTCGACAAATTCCGGACAACGTCCCAGCAATTCATGTCATTCCTCCTCGAAGAACTTCCCTACCAGAAAAAGGCCATCGACGCCGTCGTCGGTATTTTCGACGGCCAACAGCGGAATTTTTTCCACAATCCCTTTCAGGGTGACGTCCAGCCGAACATCCTCACCCTACCCATCGCGGACATCACCGCCAACAAGCGCGGCATCATCGCCGCAAACGGCCTGACCGAGGGCGAGGCCCATCTTTCCAACCAGCCGGATATTTGCATCGAGATGGAAACCGGCACCGGGAAAACCCTCGTCTATCTCCGCACCATCTACGAACTCTGCGAAACCTACGGCTTCACCAAGTTCATCATTCTCGTCCCCTCCGTGCCGATCCGTGAGGGCGTGCTCGACACCATCAAATCCTTCGCTTCCCAACTTCACCGGGTTTACAAGCCGCGCCTCCACGCCTTCGAGTATGACAGCAAAAAGCTCACCGAGGTGAAACGCTTCATCAGCGGCACCGACCTCCAGGTGATGGTGATGACCACCCAATCGTTCAATTCCGACGACAACATCATCAACCAACCCGGCCGCGACGATTCCCCGGACGGTCTTTCCTATTGGCAGGCGCTCGCCCAGGTCCGCCCCATCCTCATCATGGACGAGCCGCAGGAGGGCATGGACACACCGAACATCACGCCCCGCATCGAGGCGTTGAATTCCGTCGCCCGCCTCCGCTATTCCGCCACCCACAAGCTCACGCGGAATCTCCTTTACCGACTCTCGCCCTTCGAGGCCTACAACGAGCACCTCGTCAAAAAAATCGAAGTCCTCTCCGTGGCCGAGAAAAACGACGAGGCCACCATGAAGCTGGAGCTTCTCGAAATCCAGGTGGGCAAGGGCGATCCCAAGGCCAAGCTCATGGCATGGTGCAAAACAGCCTCAGGTTTCAAATACAAGGAAACCAGATGGCTCGACGCCGCCAAGAACCGCAGCCTCGAAGTCGCCACCGGAAATCCCTCCTACCGCCAGTTCAATATCGAGCGCATCCATGCCCGCGGCCTGCGCACGCCCGGCGTGGAGCATGTGAAATTCACCAACGGCGTGGAACTCACCAAGCGCGCCAGCACCGGCGACTTCGCCGGCATTTTCCGCCAGCAGCTTTATTGGCTTTGCTTCCGGCACTTCCAGAAAACCGAGCGACTCCGCCCGCTCGGCATCAAGCCGCTCTCGCTCATCTTCATCGACCGCGTCGCCAGCTACACCCAGCCGGACGGCCTGATCCGCACGCTCTTCCATGAGGAATTCCCGAAAGCCTGGCGCGACCATTACGGCGAGGACGCACCGCCCGGCCGCGTCGAGGAAGTCCAAAGTTACTATTTCGCCAAGTCCGGCAGCGGCGAGTTCACGGACAACGAGAACTCCATGGCGAAGCAGAAGGAAATTTACGACGAGATCCTCCGCGACAAGGAGGCGCTGCTTTCCTTCGCCAATCCCCGCCAGTTCATCTTTTCCCACTCCGCACTCGGCGTCGGCTGGGACAATCCGAACGTCTTCAACATCGCCACCCTCAACCAGACCTTCTCGGACATCAAGAAGCGCCAGGAAATCGGCCGCGGCCTGCGAATCTGCCGGAATCAGGAAGGGAAACGCGTTTACGATCCGGAAGGTGTGGTCGAAGGCGAGGAAATCAACCAGCTCACCGTCATCCCGAACGAGACCTACGAAACCTTCGTCGCCCAATACCAGTCCGAGATCGGTGCCGCCATCAAGCCGCGCCACACTCACAAGGGAGACTCCAAGGACGGCAAGATCGTCCGCCTTTGCAAGGAACAGTTCGAGAGCGACCGCTTCCGCAAGTTCTGGAAACGCCTCGGCCAGCGCACCGATTACACCGTCCACTTCGACGAGGAGGCGCTGATCGAGTCCTGCATCGGAGAACTCAACCAGATCGAGGTTCCCGAATACACGGCGGAGATCACCGGCATGCGCATCGACGAACTGACGGAAAACGGCGAACGCTCTTACTGGCTGGGCACCGTCACCCAGAAGCTCGATGCCGTCTTCACCCCCATGGACCTCATCGAGGAACTTTCCGAAAACACCCAGCTCGCCTATCCCACGCTCATCCGGATTCTATCCGCCGTCCGGAATCAGGATCAGCTCGTCCGCAACCCGCCGCGCTATCTCCACGAAGCCTCCCGCAGGATCACCCGCGTCAAGATCGAGGAAATGGTCCGCACCATCGACTACCACCTCACCGGCAAGGAATTCGGCATCGATCTGTTCAAGGACGTGATCCCCACCTACCGCCAGATCGTTCCCACACCGGTGTGCGGGGTTTATGATCACGTCATCGTCGATTCCGGTTCCCTCTATGAAACGAACTTCGCCAAGCAGGCGGAACTCGATCCCAAGGTAGTCTGCATCCTGAAGCTGCCGGACTGGTATAAGATTCCCACGCCCAACGGCAACTACACCCCGGACTTCGGTCTCGTTGTCCGCCACAAGGACCTCCGCGCCGGTGCCGAAGTGGAAATCCACCTCGTCGTGGAAACCAAGTCCACCAATGTCCTCGCGGAACTCGATCCCGACGAGCAGGTGAAAATCAAATGCGCCATCCGTCATTTCGAAGCCCTTGGCGTCGGCATCAATGAATCGCTGCTGTTCCAAGCCCCCGTGGATCGCCTCTCCAGCGTCGTCAACGAAGATCCGACGCCCTACGGCGGCGCTCCCGCGAAAATGGGCTTCTACGCCCCCAAGATGAACCTCGGCGAAACCCTCGACCAGGCCACCGCCTCCGAAAAATAATCCATTCTCCACACTTTCCCCAGCCATGTCCACCGAGCCCTCAAAGCCGCAATCCATCAACGACCTGCTTCCCACCACGCCCGATCTCCGCGAAGAACGTCTCGCCGAACTCAAGCGCCTCTTCCCCGATCTCTTCACCAACGAAGGCCGCCTCGATCCCGACGAACTGAAACGCCTCGTCGCGCCGAACGAAGTCCACGAGACCGAGCGCTACGAATTCAAATGGTATGGCAAGGCCGCCTCCAAACGCGAAGCCTTCACCCCCACCACCGCCACCCTCGTTTACGACGAAGCCCGCTCCGTCAATCCCGACAAGGCGGATGGCAACATGATCATCGAAGGGGAGAATCTGGAGACGTTGAAATTGTTGCTCAGCGCCTATCGCGAGCAGGTGAAGGTGATCT
>CAYXZE010000232.1:0-4636 GCA_964469395.1 uncultured Luteolibacter sp. | reverse complement strand
CCGCCGTTCCGAGCCGTTGTGGCGCGATTCGTCAGAGGCCACCTCCGCGCTCGACAACCACACCGGGCGCCTCGTCCAGCAAGCCCTGGAAAATCTCCGCTCGGATCGGACCTGCTTCGTGATTGCACACCGCCTCTCCACCGTCCAAAAGGCCGACCGCATCTGCGTCCTCCACCAAGGCAGGCTCATCGAACAAGGCACCCACACCGAACTCCTGGCCCACGGCGGCGCATACGCCAAACTTTGCCACGCCTCCTTCGCAAACGATTCTCGACCTGCCGCCTGAACCCTGCCAACCTGCATCCAATCATTTTCCCTCCTTCCCCATGGAAACCATCATCAAACTCCCTGACGACAAGACACCCAGCACCCTCAGCGAGATCCTCGCGGCCCTCCGCAAGGAGCACTTCGAGCCCCGCCACGAAGCCAAGGCCTGGGGCGACTGGATCTACCTGGACAGCTACACCACCGTCATCAGCATCGAGTGCAACCGCGGCCTCAGCAGCTCCGCCACCATCGAGCACGGCGAGGGCGAGGAAGAAGGCGAGCCCACCACCTCCATCCTCCGCGCCTTCGGCCGCCTCGGCTGGCACGGCATCGATGACGACGGGGAGTATCCGTTAGAGTGCTGAGTGCGCCTGATCGGATTGACTCCACCGTCCATCCGGAATGCACCCTCCGGGCTGTTTTGTAAAAGGGCGCTTGGTGCGCCTGATTGGATTGACTCCATCGTCCATCCGGAATGCACCCTCCGGGCTGTTTTGAAAAGGGCGCTTGGTGCGCCTGATTGGATTCGAACCAATGACCGCCCGCTTAGAAGGCGGGTGCTCTATCCAACTGAGCTACAGGCGCAAACGCTTATGCTTCAAGGATTTCCGGCGATTCCCGAGAGCGGTTCAAAAGGGCTTTGACCACCGCTTTTGACCACTGCTCTTGAAATACTGCGACCGTCTGACAATCCCGCGCATGGGAGATCGGGAACAGGCGGCAGAAAACATCGTGAAGCATGCGAACGGCACTTACTACCTGCGGGCAAAGGTGCTTGGCAAGGTGATTCAGGTATTTTGATTCGGGAATTTCGCTCATCCAGCAGCTTCTGCAAGGATGCGGCGATCTCCCACCGCGCTCCTTCGGCACGTTCACCGTGATCGTCTTCGGCTTGCCGTCAACGGTGGCGGTGATCTCGTGCCTGCCTTCCGGCAGATAGACGATCTCATCGGAGATCTGGCCGTCGGCATTGGACAGCGAGGAGGCGAGTGCGGCGGAAATCAGAATGGACATGTCACGGTGCTACCGCCATGCCATGCCACCCACCACGCGGCGGAGTGGTCCCGCTCAGTCAACCAGCACGTTCGGGTCGAGATCCCGCGTGCGCTTCATCATGGCGTCAAACTCAGCACGCTCATCAGATGTGGCCGTTCCTGATCTCACTTTCTTGCGTAGATCACGCAGTTTGACCTGCCTTGGAGAATTCCAAAGCCTTTCAACTTCCTCGGATGAGATCGTGATTCCCAGTTTATTGATCATCGGACAATGGCCCTTCCAGCCGTGAAAATACCCTCATGCTTGGCCACAATCAAGGCCAATGCTTTACGACGGGCGAGCGGGCCATCGCCCATGTTCTCGCAAAATTCCCGGTATTCATCGGCGATGTCAGCAACCTCGTCTGCTGTGAGCTCCATATTGGCCTTCAGACTGAATACTTCGATTTCCCGATCCTCATTCACCGTCACGATTCGCAACATTCTTCCCGGATTCGCCAATGCCGACTTCAGGTCGGAATCACTCGGTCCGCGTCCACTCGGGTGATTGTGGGAAATGATGGCATCTCTGGCGGTTCCCAGAGGAATGGTGACCTCGTGCGTGGTGCCGAGCCTCACGCTTCTCAAGCGGCCATCCGCATCGTGGATCAACAGGATTTCATGGGGAGATTCCAGAATTCGCCGCTCTTCCGGCGTCAGTGTCAGATCGGCGGCAAACAGGTGACGCGCCCTAGCCACCCCTTTCTGTGAATCGGAGCGCATCTGTGGTTCCGCCGCTTTCCGGTCCACGGTTTGGAATATCTTCTCGGCAATGGCCCGTTTCTGCTCAGGAGTCGCATCACCGCCAGACTTCCCGAGCTTGGACAATCGCTCGCCGATTCCTTCCTTCAAAATAATGCGGTCGCCATCCTCGATCACGCGGAGAGGCTGGCCGGACTTCGGCAGCTCCGCAATCGCCTTCCGGTATTTCTCCGTCCTGATTTGTTTCTCATCCCTGCGGAAATAAGGGTTCCGGTCGCCGGAAATCCTCTCTACGCTGCCCGGCATGCGCACCGCGGTTTACGCTGGCTCCTTCGACCCTCCCACCAACGGCCACCTCTGGATGATCGAGCGGGGGCTGGAAATGTTCGACCGCCTGATCGTCGCGATCGGCAGCAATCCGAGCAAAAGCTACTCGTTTTCCGTCGAGGAGCGCCTCGAACTGCTGGCCGCCTCCGTGCCTTCCTGCGAGCGCCTCGTCATCGCCCATTTCGACAACCGCTACCTGGTGGACTACGCGAAAAAGATGGATGCCAGATACGTGCTGCGCGGCATCCGCTCGCCGAACGACTACGAATACGAGCGGGTGATGCGCCAGATCAACGCCGACATGGCGCCGGAAATCACCACCGTATTCCTGATGCCCCCGCGCGACATCGCGGAACTTTCCTCCAGCATGATCAAAAGCCTGACCGGCCCGACCGGCTGGGAGGACACCGTGCGGCGCTACGTGCCGGTGCCGGTCTTCGATGCCCTCGCCGCGCGCGGAGGCACGCTGTGAGCCAGCCTGCCGCTTGACCGACCCGCTTATTTCGCGGGAGCCGTGACTTCCTGGATCCGCAGCTTCCGCCAGAGAACCTTGGTGCCGTCCCTCTCCTTGTCAGTTCCGATGCTGTGGACTTGCAGCGCGATGAAGCCGGATAGCGTCATTGAATCCTTGATGGCCGCGCAGGGAGTCCCGTTGAGCGTGGTCTTGATGGAATCCCCGATGGCCTCGATCCGCACGTGGTTCCAATCGTTCTGCTTGAAAATCTTGCGGCCCTGATCGGTGAATGCCTTGGCATCGCCACCGAGCGCGCCGGGGAACAGCCAGCCGCGGCGCGCCTCTTCGTAAATGCCCGCACTCCACCAGCGGTTCTGTTTCGGATTTGGATCGATCTCGGCCTGATAACCGTGAACCCGATTCGCGGGGACGGTGATTTTCTTCCCTTTCCACTCGACCTCGGTCGGCGTGGGAAAACTGCGGCTGCGGAACTGCACGCCGGAGTTGAGCTTGGGATCGACCTTGAACTCATACTCCAAGATGAAATCCCCGTAGTCGCGGCCGGTGCAGAGAAACGTGTTCGGAGTATTGAGCGTGGAGGTGCCGACGATGCAGCCGTCCTCAACCACATACGTGGCCTTCCCTCCGCGCTGAACCCAGCCTTCGAGGTCTTTGCCGTTGAAAAGGTCTGTCCAGCCATCGGAGGCCATCGCGGTGCCGCAGGCGGCGATGAGAAGGAATGTGTTGCGAAATAATTTCATCATTTGAATTGAGTTTGAATGGGTGTGGCTTTCCGATACGGAACCGCACGCGAATTCTTACTTGAATCGCGTGATTTGCCCACTTGGAAATCCACAAAATGCGCAATTTCCGTTTACTGAAGCTCGCCCGCACCCGCTGGCGCGCCATCCTCGTTTCCGGCATTCTGGCCACCATCCTCATCGTCATTGCCAGCTTCGATTCCTTCCCCGCCGCCATCGCGGGCCAGGCCACACTCCATGCCGGCCCCCTGCTCGGCCCGCCGTGGGCCGGGGCCACCGCCCTCGTCTATCAATGGAAATCCGGCATCACCCTCGCCGCCATCCAGCCCCGCCATCACGCCGCATCGATCAAAGTTCCGACCTTGATCGCCCACGGCACAAATGACCGCGTCATCCCGATCGCCTCCGGCCGCCGCTTATTTGAATCCCTGCCCGCCGACACGCTCAAACACTGGCAGGAAATCCCCGGCGCGGATCACGACAACGTGCTCGTCACCGATTATCCGATTTATGCGGACATCGCCGAGTGGATGATGCGGCATGTGGCGGAGCGGTGAGTAATGATTCCGCCGTGCTTCCGCTTCGTCAATTGACTCGGTTGTGCGCACCGTCAATCCCCGTCAATCCTGACACCAGAGCCTCTGGCGTTGTTGACTTGAATCTTTCCCAGTCGCGACAGGAATGTCGCGACTCCTTATAAATCCTTCACCAGCGCCGCCGCATAAAATCCATCGTAACCTGTCGCCGTCGGCGAAACCGGGCGTTCTTCAAGAAGCGTGAAGCCCCCTCTTTCCAACAGCTTGTCGATCGCCGCGCGGTTTTCCGAAGGAAGAATGGAGCAGGTGGCATAAACGAGGCGGCCGCCGGGCTTGAGCATCGCCGTATAGTTTTCCAACAACTCGGCCTGGATGCCGCGGAGGCGGTCGAGCTGGGCGGGCTTGAGCCGCCATTTGAGATCGGGCTGCCGCTTCAGGGTGCCGAGGCCGGAACACGGGGCGTCGATGAGCAACCGGTCGGCGACTTCGGCGAAATCCACGGTGGTGGTGGCGGTGATTTCCTTGGATTTCACGCACTTGTTGGCATTGGCGCGT
>CAYXZE010000231.1:0-4665 GCA_964469395.1 uncultured Luteolibacter sp. | reverse complement strand
CTCTTTTTCCGTGTATTCCGTGTATTCCGTGGTTAGCCATCTTCCCTTCTAGGGTGAAATCTGTGGTTCAATTCCCCCCTTCAGCGTCAACACATTACAAAAGTGTTACTCGGGAGGGTGACCATCCAGACCCTCCCCTCCGGGAACGCAGAGCCCCGGCTCGGCGATGAAAGAATCGCCAAAGCGAGAGAGGCGGAGACGCTGCGGATCTTCAGCTCCCCTTTCGCTACGAGTCCGGAGACTCGTAGCCCGGGAGGCCAAATCAGGGAGCCGTGGGGCTGGGCTCCGCGGTGACATTGTTGGCGAGAACGGCGGAGTAGAGATTTCCTCCCTTGCGGCCGGACCACCAGAGGACGATGGGCGTGGCGATGTAAACCGAGGAAATCGTGCCGATGACCAGGCCGACGAGGATGGTGAGCGCGAAACCTTCGAGCGACGGTCCGCCGAAGAAGTAAATGATGATCAGCGTGACGATGGTCGTGCCAGCGGTGAGGATGGTGCGGGCGAGCGTGGCGTTCACCGCCTCGTTCATGATTTCCTCGACCGATCCGGAGGCGAATTTCAGGCGGTCGCGGATCCGGTCGTAAATGACGATGGTGTCGTTGAGCGAGTAACCGGCGACGGTGAGGATGGCCCCGACGTGAAGCAGGGAAAGCTCCGAACCGAAGAGCACGATGATGCCGAGGGTGAGGACGACGTCGTGAATGGTGGAGAGGAATCCACCGATGGCGAAGGCGAACTCGAAGCGGAAGGCGATGTAAAAGAAGATGCCGACAAGACCGAGACCGAGGGCGATGATGGACTCGGTGATGAAGATTTTCCCTGCGGAGGCGGAGACTTCCTGAGCGCTTTCCGCGATCTTGTAAGCGCCCGGAGCGGTGGTGCCGTCCGCGTTGGTGGTTTCAGGAAGACGCTCGCCGAGAACGGGGATGGAGTCGCGGAGTTGGGCGGAGACTTTTGCGGAGTCGCCGGTGTCGCAACGGATGCTGAGGAGCACGCCGGTGGCGGCGCTGCTTTCCTCGGTGGCGTTGGCGGCCTTTTTCAGGGTCATGCCATCAAGGACCTTGTTGATGTCGTCGATCGGGATGAACTGGTCTTTTTCAAGCTGGAACTGGATGACCGTGCCGCCGGTGAAGTCCACGCCGAGCGCGGTGTCCCGCTTGATGTAGAAATTGACGGAGCAGATGCCGATGATGATGGCGGAGAGGATGAAGGCGACCTTGCGCTTGCCAAGGAAGTCGATCTTCGTCGGCGGGATGAGGCTCATGAAGGAGAGTTTCTTGAGCATTCCCAAGTCCGTGCCCCAGCGGAAGAGGACGCGGGTGACGAGGATCGCGGAGAAAAGCGAGGCGAGAAGACCGATGGTAAGGGTGACGGCGAAGCCCTTGATGGTGCCGCTGGCCATCCAGAAGAGGATGACGGCGGTGATGAGGGAGGTGATGTTCGAGTCAAAAATAGCGGTGAAGGCCTTTTCATAGGCGTTCCCGATGGCGGTCTTGAGAGACTTGCCGGCGTCCATTTCCTCGCGCAGGCGCTCGTAAATGAGGACGTTCGCATCCACGGCCATGCCGATGGTGAGAATCATACCCGCGATGCCCGGCAGGGAGAACGGGAAGCCGAACATGGCCATGACACCGAACAGGATGATGGTGTTGATGAGCAGCCCGATGACCGCGACAAGTCCGGCGGTGCGGTAGTAAATGAGGACGAAGAGGAAGGTGACGGCGAGACCGACGACGCCAGCCCAGATGGACTGGGTGATGATCGCGGAACCGTAAGCGGCGGACACCTTGTTCTGGGTCTCGACGATGAGCGGGTTTTCCAACGGATTCATCAGGGCGTCGGCGAGTTTTTTCGGTTCGCCGGGATCGCGCAGACCTTCGACGATGAAATTCTTGCCAAGCGGGACCTTGTTGACACGGGGAGCGCTGATGACCTCTCCGTCGAGGACGATGGCGATGGAGTCCACACCCTCGCGCATGTGCTGGGTGAGGGCGATCATCTTGTTGGTGCCGGCGTCGTTCAGAGTGATGTCCACCGCGTCGTTCTGCTGTTGCGAAGGGTAGGCACGGGCGATGTCCGAGCCACCGAGGGCGGCGCGGCGGTTGAGAAGGATGGGCTCGCTGTATTCCTTGCCATCCTCGTTTTTGCCTTTCACGAGATAGGGACGGTAGCCGGGAACGATTTCGCTCCCGTCAAGGACGCGCTGGGCGAGGCTTTTTCCATCGGCTCCGCCTTCATTGGTCCGCGGGTGAACTTCGCGAAGTTCGAGTTTGGCGACTTTCTCAATGGTTTCGCGGATGGCGCGGGATTCCTCGTCGGAGACGCCCGGCATCTGGACTTGAATCTGGTCGGAGCCGATACGGTTGATCTGCGCTTCGTTGGTGCCGGTGGAATCAAGGCGTTTGCGAAGCACGGCGATGGCTTGATCGACCTGCTCCGGAGTGACGGATTCCTTGCTGCCATCCGCCCCTTCGCGGGGCTGGACGCGGAGAGTGAAGGAGGAGCCGCCGAGAATATCGATGCCGCCCTTCAGACGCTCGCGGGGAGGCGTGCTCGCCAGGAAGCAAAGCCCGCAGACACCGAAGAGGAGAATGGTGCCGACGTTGCGCTTGCGCCGCTCGACCTCGGTCGCGAAATACCAGAAGAACAGGATCAGCAGGGCGAGTCCGGTAAGGAACAGGATCAGCGGATCATTGTAAAAAGCGGTGGCGGCAAGCATGGTCTGAAACATCGATTTGGCTCCGGAAGCGGGGCGGGAGATACGTGGGAATGGCGGGGATTATTTCGCGGAGGACGCGTCCTTCTTATGGACGATGGCCACGGCGGCTTTGTCGAACTCCAGCATGGTGCCCTCCGCGACCTTGATGATCACGGTGTGCTCCTTCACGTTGTGAATGATGCCGTGGAGGCCGGCCGAGGTCACCACCTTGTCGCCGGATTGGAGGGCGGCGATGCGCGCGGCCAACTCCTTGCGCTGGCGCTGTTGCGGGCGAATCAGGAGGAAATAGAACATGACCACCATGATGACCATCATGAACATGGGGTTGCCGAGGATGCTCTCCGCGCCTTTGGCTGGAGCGGCTTGAGCGAGGATGGAAGCGGTGAGTGTGGTGATGGATGTCATTTGGAATCGGATTGGGTGTAGCGGCGGATGAAGGAATCTTTGTATTCCGGGAAGTTCCCGGCGGTAATGGCCTCCCGCGCTCCGGCGGCGAGGGACAGGTAGAAATGCAAATTGTGGAAGGAAAGCAACCGCAAACCTAGGATTTCGCCCGCACGGAAAAGGTGCCGCAGATAGGCCCGCGAAAATCCGGCGACGTGCGGGTGGGCGCTTTCACAAAGCGGCCGCGGATCTTTGGCGTGAATCAGGTTCTTGATGTTGATCGGCCCGTCGAGGGTCATCGCCATGCCGTGGCGGGCGATCCGCGTGGGCATCACGCAGTCGAACATGTCCACGCCGCGCCCGATCATTTCCAGAATCTGCGGCGGCGTGCCGAGTCCCATGGCGTAGCGCGGCTTGTCCTGCGGGAGAAACGGCACCGCGTTGTCGATGGCGCGGAACATCTCGTGCTCCGGCTCCCCCACCGAGACGCCGCCGACGGCGTAACCGTCGAAGTCGAGCTCCACCAGTTCGCGGGCCGATTGCTCGCGCAGGTCCGCATAGACCGAGCCTTGGACGATCCCGAAATGCCACTGCCGGCCCGTGCCGGAACGCGGCTCGTTCGCCACCACCCAGTCCTTGCAGCGCCTCGCCCAGCGGCTGGTGAGCGCCAGCGATTTCGCCGCGTAGGCCTCGTCGCAGGGATACGGCGGGCATTCGTCGAAAAGCATCGCGATGTCCGACCCCAGCGCGCCTTGGATTTCCATGCTGAGTTCCGGCGTGAGCAGCATTTTCGAGCCGTCGAGATGGTTTTGAAAACGCACGCCCTCCTCGGTGATTTTCCGCAACTTCGCCAGCGACCAGACTTGAAAACCACCGGAATCCGTGAGCATCGGCTTCCGCCAGGTGCTGAATCCATGCAGCCCGCCGAGATCGCGGATCAATTCGTGACCGGGCCGCAGCCACAGATGGTAGGTGTTTCCCAAAATAATCTGGGAACCGAGCAGCTCCAATTCCGCCGGGTGCAGCGTCTTGACCGTGCCCTGCGTGCCCACCGGCATGAAAATCGGCGTTTCGACGGTGCCATGCGGCAAAACCAAGCTCCCGCGGCGGGCGGAGCTGGCTGGATCGGTGGCGAGGACGGAAAATGACACGGAAGAGCGGAGGCAATAGGACAGATGCCTTCAACGGCCAAGCCCAATCCGACTCCCCCCGAAGTTGAAAAAAATTGGCTTTTCCCGAAAACTTCCGACCGTCGGCGGAGTTCTGTGAGTGACTCCCGGTGATTTTTGCCGCCCGCCGATTTTTTTCACTGAATTATTTTTCCGCTGGCGCGTCACAAATGACCGGGTAATTTGCCCGAGAGTCAAATCCCAACCAACCAACCAATCCAAAACGATGAAATTACTCCTCACCGCGCTCTGCGCATCATTCATGGTCCTCCCTGCCTTCGCCAGCGATTGCGACAAGGGCAAATGTGACAAAGGCAAGTGCGACAAAGAAAAACAGGAAGAAGGCACCTTCCTCGCCAGCGATTCCGAAAAGGAAAAGTGCGACAAGGA
>CAYXZE010000230.1:0-4716 GCA_964469395.1 uncultured Luteolibacter sp. | reverse complement strand
GGGCGTTTTTCCGGCGCATGGCGTCGGCGTCGATGCGGGCGAATTTCGCTTTCGGGAAAACCTTGGCCATGATCTCCTCGACCTTCTGCGTGCCGTAACCTTGCAGCAGAATCCCCGGATCGCGGCACTCGGGGCACTTGCGCGGGACGATCGCCTGATAGCCGCAAACGTGGCAGACGAGACGCTCGTCGGTGCGGTGATAGGTGAGCGCGACGGCGCAGTGAGGGCACTGGCAAACGTGGCCGCAGGACGTGCATTGCAGCGAGCGGGCGAAACCGCGGCGGTTGAGAAACAGGATGGACTGCTCGCCTTTTTCCAGCCGTTGTTCGAGCGCGGCGCGGAGTTTATCGGATAGAATGGCGGTGCCGCCTTTCTGCTTCGCTTGCTCCAGGCGCATGTCCACCACGCGGACCAGCGGCATCGACTGGCCGTCGGCGCGCTCGTTGAGGCGGAGCAGATCGTATTTCCCCGTGAGGGTGTTGTTCCACGACTCCAGCGACGGCGTGGCGGAGCCTAACACAATCGCGCACGGCTCGAAGGCGGCGCGCAGCACGGCCACATCGCGCCCGTGATAGCGCGGGACGTTTTCCTGCTTGTAGGTGTTTTCATGCTCCTCATCCACGAGGATGAGCCCCAGGTCCGGCAACGGCGCGAACACCGCCGAGCGCGCGCCGATGACAATGCGCGCGACGCCCTTGCGGATGCGGTGCCACTCGTCGAAACGCTCGCCCTGGGATAGGTTCGAGTGCAGCACGGCCACCTGGTCCTGCATCGAGGCGAAGCGGGCCTTGAAACGGCGGACGGTTTGGGGTGTCAGGGAAATTTCCGGAACCAACACGAGCACGGTTTTCCCGAGATCCAGCGCGCGCCGGGCGGCTTGCAGATAGACCTCGGTTTTGCCGGAACCGGTGACTCCTAACAGCAGGATGGGCTTGGATTTTTCCGGATCGGCCACTGCGGCGAGGACGACGTCGAGCGCGGCGGTTTGGCCGGGATTGAGCGCCAGCGGTTTGGATTCGAGGATTTCCTCCACGTTGTCCGCATCCGGCTCGCGGCGGACTTCCTCGATCTCAAGGCGCAGCAGCCCGGCCTTTTCCATGGCCTTCAAGGCGGCGGCATTGCCATCGCCGAGATCGGCCACCGGCAGGCGCAGGTCCGGCGCGTGGGAGAGCAGCGCAAGGATGGTGAACTGGCGCGGCGCGCGCTTTTCCAGCTTGGCGAGCACGGCGGGATCCGGCGGGCCGGCGAGCACGGCCACGCGGCGGGTTTTCGCGGAATTTTCCTCCGAGCGAACCCCCTCCGGCAGCACCGAGCGGATCACCGACTCGATACTGGATCCATAGTAGTTCGCGATCCAATCCGCCGCACGCAGCAGCACCGGCGTGATCAACGGCTCGGGATCGATGAGCAACTCCAGTTCCCGCAGCGCGAAATCCGCCTGCTCCGGCTCGCCGGTGGACAGCACGGTGCCGGTGGCCGACTTCCGCCGCAGCGGAACGCGCACGCGGCAACCGGGGCGCACGTCGAGACCTGCCGGGATGGCATAGTCGAAGACGAGCTCCGAAGGGCCATCGATCAGCACGCGAGCATTCACTGGAAAAAGCCTGCCAGCCGGAACCGCGCGGGCCAAGTTTTCATTTCACCCAACCGTCAGATTCATGTTCACTTGAAAGTGTTCCCACGAACACTTTTTGCTTGCGACCGCCCATCACCTCATGTCATCTTCCGCAGTGAATCCTTAACCACCCATCACCATGAAAGACACCGTTCTCGATTCCGCCCCCGCCCCTTCCACCGCCTTCGAGCGCCCCTCCGATTACGCCATCTACAAGCCGAACTCCCGCGGCAGCGGCGGCGTGGTGCGTTTCGGCATCAACCTCGCGAAAGCCAGCCTCTTCGTCGAAGCCGCCTCCCAGTCCGGTGAAAAGCAGTTCGACTGGGAGCGCAAGATCATCATGAAATGGAACCTGACGGACCTCGGCACCGTGCTCGCCGCGCTCCAGGGCCGCATCCCCCAGGCCAAGCTCTTCCACCAATCGGAAAAAGCCAACAGCGCCTTCGAACTCACCCGTCAGGAAAATCCCGACCGCGCGCCTTACCTCCTGAGCATTTCCCGCCAGGACGCCACGGACAAATCCCTGCGCAAAGTCACCCTACCCATCAGTCATGGCGAGGCCGCCGTCCTGGAATCCATCCTGCACGCCGCCGCGCCCCGATTGTTAGGATGGTAAGCCCGCGTCTGGAAAACCTGAACGCGCATAAACAGAATGAGTGATCGACTGTTCTCACCCAATCCGGCTCACTCTTGGCGGGACGTCCCCCACAATTCTTCTGGACGAGGCCTGGAGTTGACAACGACTTCATTTTCGCATTTCTTTCCCTAGGCCTGCTGCCACTGAAAGTCGTCTCCATGGCGTCGCGGGGTATCCCGCTCAGGTGGTTGGCGGGCCTAATTTAGAGCCATTTCCAATGACTTTCGGATGGTGCCCCCGTCAAGAATCGAACTTGAATCTAGAGTTTAGGAAACCCTCGTTCTATCCATTGAACTACGGGGGCCGGTTGGCCGGGAAGGCGGCAGGTAAATAACCGGGCGGGCGGGCGCAGGCAAGTCACTTGTGACTTCCGGCCCCGGAGAATTTCGGCAGATCAAGGCACCGGGCGGAATAGATGCCCTTGGCTCCGCTACAACGCCAGGCAATGATGCAGGCGGTGGCGATATAAAGGCCGTTGCCCGCGCCGAAGAGTTCCATGCCGAGCAAGGTGGAGGCGAGCGGCGTGTTCGTGGCTCCGGCGAAAATGGCGACGAAGCCGAGCGCGGCGAACAAATCGACCGGCGCGCCGAGCGCCAGCGCCAGGGAATTTCCCAGTGCGGCACCGATGAAAAACAACGGTGTGACCTCGCCGCCTTTGAAGCCGGCACTCAGCGTCACCACGGTGAAAAGCAGCTTCCAGGCCCAGGCAGTGGCGGGGATTTCCGTGGAGGTGAACATCGCTGGCAGGGTGATGGATCCGGGCACTTCCCCCAGCACGCCGAGGCCGAGGTAATCGCCGGTCCCGGCCAGGAAAAACAAACCGATGACCAAAAACCCGCCGACCACGGGACGGAGTTCGGGGCGGGCAATGTGCGTTTTGAAAATCTCGCCAAGGCGATGGGAAAACGTGATGAAAAGCAGACTCGCCAACCCGAAGGCCGCGGCGGCGAGGATGACTTTTCCCATCAACCAGCCATCGACCATGGACCCGGAGGTCGCAACCGCGACCTGATAGTGGGTGTGGCCGATGCCCCAGGTCCGGCAGATCCAATCGGCGAGGACCGCCGCGATGAAGCAGGGAACGAGGGCGTCGTATTGAATCCTGCCGACCACCAGAATTTCCAGGGCAAACACCGCCCCCGCGACGGGCGTACCGAAGACCGAGCCGAACCCGGCGGCCACACCGGCCATCAGCAGGATGCGGATGCCGGCGGCATCCAGCTTGAGAAAACGAGCGAAGCCCGCCGCGATGCTCCCGCCCATTTGCAGCGCCGTCCCTTCCCGACCGGCCGAACCTCCGAAAAGGTGGGTCATCAGCGTGCCGGCGAGGATCAACGGCGCCATGCGTTTGGGCACGCCCGCGCCTGGCTGGTGGATTTCATCGATGAGCAGATTGTTCCCGCCATTCGCCGCCCTGCCATAGAGGTGATAGAGCAGGCCCACGGAAAGCCCGGCGACCGGCAGCAGAAACAGCAGCCAGGGATTGGCGAAACGAACGCGGGTGACCGCATCAAGCACCCACAGGAAAAAGGCGGACGCGGAACCCACGACCATGGCCAGCGGGGCGAGGATGGCGAGCCATCGGATAGACGAAATCAATGGGGCGAAAAACCGGGTCATCGGGACGGCGGAAGTTTGACGGGCTGAAAGGAGGAATGGCGGTTGTGGGGTTTAGCCGTCATTTGGAGCGACGGCGGGTTCGGCTTTCGTGCGCTCCGAGTCGATTTGAATGGGTCTACGGAAAACGAGCGAGTAACCATCGGCAGGAGTGGTCATGATTTTTACTTCGAGGAATTCGAATCCATCCTCCTTGAATGTCTCTTTCCATTCCTCCTGTCGGGAGCCGTGACCATCCACTCCGGTATTCATCGCGTAAACCGTGAGAGAACCGGTATCATTCGATCTTCGGATGCTCCTGCCGTCCGGGTCAGGTTTTCCATGTGCCTCGCCGACCATCTTGATAAATTCCCAGCCTGTTTGTTGCTGGGCAGTGATTTCTGATATCACCTCTGCTTGTTCAATGAAATCCCTTCGTCCACAACCTGAAAGAAATACGATCAAGACTACCGCGATGGAAAGTGCTGGCACGAGTTTCATTATGAACAAATCCAAATTACCAATAAACTGATGCCGCCAAACCAACTACAACGAGGAAGAGGATTGAACCAGACAGGACATCAAGTGCACGTTTCATTCTTTGCCTCGCCTTGTTTGCCATCTTGAAGTTTTATCGAAGATATTGAGTGTCTGGGCAACGATTCATTTCCGCCGATGACCGACGGTTGAAGAGTGGTTGAAATGAAATTTTCTGAAGCCCGGCCTGATCATTGGAGTTCTGGGCGAGGATTTGGAGGAAGTTCATGGGTTTGGATGGATGGCCCAGTTTTCACGGCCAAACCGTGATGACAAGAGATTTGCCGCCCGATTTGCCGCCCGCTGCACTCACTCCAAAACGAGGTCGCCC
>CAYXZE010000229.1:0-4727 GCA_964469395.1 uncultured Luteolibacter sp. | reverse complement strand
TCTCTTTTTCCGTGTATTCCGTGTATTCCGTGGTTAGCCATCTTCCCTTCTAGCACCAGAACCCAGGCGAAGATTTTCAGCCGCAAAAAGGATCAAGAAATACGCAAAAATGGAAATGACCGGGGTCTTTACTTCAAGATGAAATGATGACCGCCTCAAACCGCAGCCTGAAAATCGAGACTTGGCATTGAATCGAGTGATCGAATCGGGTTTTTGCGCCCTTTTTTCGCCTTTTTGCGGCTAAGAGAATCCAGATGCGTCGGCTGGTGCGAAGTCGCGTGACATAAGTCGCGTGACATTCTTGACGGTTCCGCCAGCGTTCGGACAGGTTGATTCCCGATCGACCGCTTTTAAGTCTCCAATGATTGCAAGATTCCATCCCGAAGCGCTTCCGGAACTGGTCCGGGCGGGCAAATACCCGCTGCCGAATGCGACTCATGACTTCAAATGGCGGAATCCAACCCATTCGCTGCATCTTTATCTCTATGACTGCGAAATGCTGCTGGGGGACGAGTTGCTCCAGATCCGGTCCGGGGACATCACCGTGACGCCGGCGGGGGTGACGAGCAGTTATCAGAAGGAAACTCCCGGGGAACATTGGTGCGTGCATTTCCATTGTCCGGGGGGCGGGGCGGGGGAGCGGGTGATGGAGATCGACTGCCACATCCCCGCGGGCGCGGCGACTCTCGCGTTCACCGAGCAGTGCGCCTTGATCACGCGGACTTTCAACGCTTCCGCGACGAACGAGGCCGACGCTTATTTTTTCCGCGCCGAGGCCGCCAGCCGGTTGAGGACGCTGTTGATCGCGCTGCGCAATCATACGCGGGTGGACCGCGAGAGCCGGCGTTCGAAAAGCACCTTCGCCTGGCAGGAGCTGTTAGGAATGATCGATTCCCATCTGGCCCAGCCGATCACGACCGAGTGGCTGGCCACGCGAATGAACATCGGCCCGAACACGCTGACGCGGAAATTCCGCAGGCAATACGACTGCACCGTCGGCCAATACGTCCTGAGGCGGCGCATCATTTGCGCGCAGTCGCTGCTGGTGGAAACCACGCTGACGATGGCGGAAATCGGCGGGCAAATCGGGATTTCCGATCCGCAGTATTTCAACAAACAGTTCCGCAAGGTCACCGGCATGAGTCCGAGCGCCTATCGGGATGAGAACAAGGCGTTTTCCCTGGCGAATCTGGAACCCGGTCTGGCGAAAACCGGTGGGGCGTGGAAAACGTGAGGCGGCGCGGGAGGATTCGTCTCGCGGACCACTCGTGAGGCGCGAAAATCTACCACATGATGCCGATTTTTCCCGTTGTTCCGGCGGGTCCGGGAGATAGGTTCTGTGTTTGATGGTGGTCTCAAAGACTCCGTCTCCATGAGCTGGATTCACGTCAGATGCGTCAGGCGTGTGGTTCCATGTCTGTCAACCTACTTGAAAAACCCGTAATTTTCACTGCCATGTCTCTCGTTCATTCACGTTCCGGCGCGGTAGCCGCCACTCGTCTTCTTTTCGCCGCCTCGTGGGCGCTGGCGGCTTGCGCGTTTGCGGAAGTCTCCGTCAAAACCGAGCAACTCAATCCGGCCGACCGCGCGTGGAAATTCAAGAACATCCCCGGCCCGTCGAAATCCGATGTCGCCGAAGGCGCGAAAATCACCGTGGAGGGCAGTCAGCTCGAACCCACCGCCGGTCGCGCGGAGGTGTTGGTGAACGGCAAGCTCACCAACGATTCCTACGAGGTCGCCGAGTTCGCTTTGCAGGCCAATGACAATGGCGACGACGGTTCCCTCACCCTGGACCTAGGCAAGGAGCAACCCGTCGCGGCGGTGAGCAGCTATTCTTGGCACGAAAATCCGTCGGACCAGGGGTGCCGCGGCCCGCAGGTTTACACTCTATCAGGCAGCGCCGACGGCCAAAGCTGGACGAAGCTCGCCGATGTGGACACCCGCCCCAACCCAACCGGCGAGAATTGGAACGGCCAGCACGGCGTGTTCATCAGCGACAGCAAGGGCGCGCTTGGAAATTTCCGCTACCTGCGCTTCGACATCAAACGCCCGCGTTCCCCGCTGCAACCCAACGCCGCCCTGACCGCCACGCTGTTTTCCGAGATCGACGTTCACACCAGGGCCACCCTCGCCAAAGCCGGCGACGCCACCATCACCGGCCCCGTGCAGGTCACTGACGTCTGGGTGGTTTTCAAGACCCACTGCGACATCGGCTACACCGAAACCATCGAGAACGTGTTGCACAAATTCCGCGTTCCCATGATGGAAAGCGCGCTCAAGATCATCGAGGAGGACCGCAAGCTCCCGGCAAACCAGCGCTTTTCCTGGATGCTCGCCGGCTGGCCGCTCAAGCATATCCTGGGGCCGCAACAAGACCCCGAGCGCAAGGTGCGCATCGAGCAGGCCGTGCGCGAGGGTTCGCTGAGTATCGGAGCCATCCCCTTCAGCTTCCATTCGGAAACGGGAGAGCTGGAAGACATGGTTCGCGGTTTGGGCTACGCTTCGGAAATCGCCCGCCAATACAATCGCCCGTTGCCCATCGCCGCCAAGATGACCGACGTGCCCTGCCATTCCTGGGTCTGGCCCACCATTCTCTCCCACGCCGGCGTTCAATTCCTCCAACTCGGCTGCAACCATAACAGCGGCCACCTCGAAGTCCCTCACCTCTTCTGGTGGGAAGGTCCCGACGGCTCGAAAATCCTCTGCAATTTCACCCCGGAATACGGCTCGGGCATCCTCCCGCCCAAGGGTTGGCCCGCGAAAAACTACCTTGCCATGATCATGACCCACGACAACTCCGGCCCGCCTTCGGCCGCTGATGTCGCGGCTCTCCGTGCCGCCGCCGCCCAGCGCCTCCCCGGCGTCCGCGTCCACTTCGGATCGCTCGACGACTATGCCCGCGCCATCGCCAAGGAAAACCCGGAAATCCCCACCGTCCGCGGCGCGCAGCTCCCCACCGTCCGCCGCGACATGCCGGACACCTGGATCCACGGCTGGATGTCGATGCCCGTCGAAGCGAAAATCTCCCGCAACACCCGCCCGTTCCAGCCGGTGATGGACATTCTCGATACCGAGCTCCGCGCCTGGGGCCAAAAAACCAATGACATCGCGCCCGCGCTTTACCGCGCTTACGAGCTCGGAAATCTTCACAGCGAGCACACCTTCGGCCCCGCCGCCCCCAATGTTTACTCGTGGAACAGCGGCACGCCCCGCGACCTTTACGGCGAGGAATGGAAGGCCGCCCGCGCCAGCGGCGCCTATAAGAAATATGAAGCCGCCTTCGACGACAAACGCGCCTTCTCCCACGAGGAAGCCGAAATCGTCCGGCGCGAACTCGGCGCACGCCTCGGCCTGCTCGCCAAAGCCGTCAACACCGAGGGCAAGCGCATCGTCGTATTCAACGGCCTGCCATGGCCACGCTCCGGTTCCGTCGAAGTCGGCGGCCACCACTATTTCGTCAAAGACGTGCCCGCCTGCGGTTACGTCACCATCAAGGCGGAACCCGGAAAATCCGGCGCGCCCAAGCTCACCGGCAACACCTTGGAAACCCCTTACTACACCGCCACCTTCGATCTAACACGCGGCGGGATTTCATCGTTGATTGATAAGAAAACCGGCAAGGAACTCGTCGATCAAACCAGCCCCTACGCTCTCGGCCAATACCTTCACGAACGTTTCGACGCCCAACGCATGCACGAGTGGCACCTCGCCTACTCCCGCCCGCGCGGTGGCCAGCCAGCGGCCTTCGTCAAATCGACCACCCCCCCGGATCTCACCTACGCGGCTCTCACGCCCACCGGTTGGAAACTTGATGTGAAACAAAATGAAGTCGCCGACATCGCCACGCTCACCGCAGGCGACACCCTCGGTCTTGCCAAAGGCATCGAAGTCGTCATCACCTTGCCGCGCCAGCAACCGACCTTTGATGTCGAATGGCGCGTCACCGAGAAAACCGGCGATCCCATCCCCGAAGGCGGCTGGATCTGCCTGCCCTTCGCTGTCGAACAACCGCAATTCCAGTTAGGTCGTCTCGCCGGTCCCATCGATCCCACCAAGGACATCGTTACCGGCGCGAACAAAGATCTCATCTGCCTCAACAGCGGCATGACCATCCGCAGTGGCGGCGGCACCGGCATCGGTCTCTGTTCTATCGATTCCCCCGTTGTCAGCCTCGGCGAGCCCGGCCTGTGGAAATATACCTTGGGCGATATTTCGCCCAAGCCCACCGTCTTCGTCCATTTGTATAACAACATGTGGCACACCAACTTCCCCGAGTGGATCGAAGGCACCTGGAACAGCCGCGTCCGCATCTGGCCCGGCACCGACCTCACCACCCCGTCGTGGGAAGCCCGCACTCCGCTCCTCGCCGCCGAGGCTGACGGCCCCGCCGGAAATCTTCCCGCCACCCAATCCGGTGTCAGCGTTTCGCGCCCCGGCGTGCTCGTCACCGCCTTCGGTCAAAACCCGGACGGCCCGGGCACCGTTCTGCGACTGTGGGAACAAAACGGAGAATCCAAACCCGTGACCGTCACCCTGCCCGGGAAATACACCGCCGCCGTCCCGGTGAACCTCCGCGGCGAAAAGAGCGGCGCTCCCATGCAAATCGTCAACGGCAAGCTCACCACGCCCCTCGGCAAATACGCCCCGGCCTCGTTCGTGCTTAAATAGCCGTTTGTGGCTGGGACATCCTGTCCCAGCCTGTCGTGGAGGACATCCTTTCCCCATTT
>CAYXZE010000228.1:0-4736 GCA_964469395.1 uncultured Luteolibacter sp. | reverse complement strand
ATTTTCCGTGTATTCCGAGTATTCCGTGGTTCTCATTTCTGAATTTAGGTTGATGCGTCGGCCCCGGGGCAGGGGAGGGCTGATCGGAGATCAATCCTTCTCAGGCTTGTCAATCCGGGTGATATCGGGATGCTTTTCAGGAAATGACTTTCTTTGATCGATTTGAACGGCGTTGTGGCTGGCTGGCATTCCCGGGGTTTCTCCGGTATTACGCTTTATTTCATGTGCTCGTGTTCGTCCTGCAGCTTTTCCGGCCGGACATCGGGGAGCTTTTGGAATTCAACCGCGCGAAGATTTTTTCCGGGGAAATCTGGCGGGTGGCCACGATGTTTTTCGCCAATTCCGAGTTCGGCAATCCGCGGAGTTTCATGTCGATCCTTTTCCTGTTTTTCGCGGTGAACTTCGTGTTCATGGTCGGTGATAGCCTCGAAGGTGCCTGGGGGGCTTTCAAAACATCGGTGTTCTGCTACACGGGCATCATTCTGGTGCTGATCGCGAATTTCGTGTATCCCGTTTCCGTTCCGTTCAGCGGGACCATGCTTTACGCCTCGGCCTTTCTCGCTTTTTGCACGCTTTTCCCGAAAACGGAAATCCTGTTGTTCCTGGTCCTTCCCGTGCAGGTGCGCTTTCTCGGGATGTTTGTGGCCGGCGGCCTCTTGTTGGCCGTCATTTCCATGCCGCTTCTGCTGCCGTTTTTCATGGTCGCCCTGGCCAACTATTTCATCTGGGCCGGAGTTCCCGCGTTGCGCGGCACCGCGCGGGTCATCGAGGCGGGCAAGCGGAAGAAGGTCTTCAAGGGGGACGGAGTTTCCGAAGCCTTTCACACTTGCAGCGTCTGCCGGAAGACGGATGTTTCCGATCCCCACGCGGAATTCCGGATCGGCAGGGACGGGGAGGAGTATTGCTCCGGGCACTTGCCGGAGTGATCGGAGGGACTCGGGTTTGCTTCTCATTCCGGGGCGGGTTCCGGATCGACTGTCGCGAAAATCCTGGGTGACTTCGCCCGCTGTCCTGCTATGGATTCACCCATGAATGGCTCCCCCCTCGCCCGTGCGATGTCATGGCCCGCCCCCCTTGGCGCGCTGGCTTTTATCTTTTTGTCGGCCAGTCCGGTGTGCGCGGCTGTCATCACTTGGGGCAATCCGACGAATATTTTTAAAGATACGGATGTTTCTACCGAGGGTTCGCTGCTTGAGGCTTATAGTTTTGGCCGCAGATCGTTGCCAGAGACAGAGCCGGAAATCATGGTGGCGGGGGCGACGGTCAATGGTGTGGTCTTCGCGCCCTTTGGCGTGCCCACTCAGAGCACCGCAACAGTGACTGTGGGCGGCGTTACACTGGGCGTCGGCCCTATATCTCAGGAATTTCAAAGCGAGAATGAAACCACGGGATCTGGTGTGTCTCCCTTCAAGTATCTCTCACCCTCCTACCAAACACTACTGAAGAGCCAGGTTTCCTCCGATGACAACCAAAGTACTTTGACTCTGATGCTGGGGGGGCTGACCACTGGTCAGGAGTATTTGGTGCAGTTCTGGTCGAATGACTCGGGGGCGTTTCTGAATCGTTTGGGCGGGACGGTTTACACGGCTGGGAATTCGGTCACGCTGGACAACAGTATCGAGAATGATCTGGGCGGTGTGGGCCAGTGGGTGATCGGAAGGTTCACCGCGGACCATTTCGAGCAGGTAATCACGATCGAGTCATCTACTCCTCCGGGGGATTTTCCGGTGATCAATGCCATGCAACTGCGGTTGGTGCCGGAGCCTTCTTCCGCGCTTTTGTGGGCTTCCGGGGTTGTGCTTTGCCTGCGTCGTCGGCGCACGGCGGCGTGATGGCATCCGCAAAAGTCCTGATGATCCGCACGGGCATTTCAGACATTTCAAATGCCACGCATGCGCGACGGGACAGGAATGTCCCATCTCCTTAGTGAAGAAGGGACAGGAATGTCCCTTCCCCTTAGGTGAAGAAGGGGCGGGAATGTTCCTTCTCCTTTCCTTACAGGATCTCGGCGACGAAGCTTTGTTTCTCGAAGATCGAAAATGCTTCGGGTTCTTCGCCGGTGCCGAGGAAGCGCGGCGGGATGTTGAGCTGGTCGTGGATGGTCACGGCGATGCCGCCTTTGCCGGAGCCGTCGAGTTTGGTGACGATGAGGCCGTCGAGCGGGCTGGCTTTGTGGAACTCCTTGGCTTGCTGGAGGGCGTTGGTGCCGGTGGTGGCATCGACAACCAACAGGGTGAGGTGCGGCGCGGTTTCATCCTGCTTGGCGAGGGTGCGGCGGATTTTTCCGAGCTCTTCCATCAGGTTGTGGCGGGTGTGAATGCGACCGGCGGTGTCGCAGATGAGGAAATCGGTCTTGGCGGCGATGGCTTTTTGATGGGCGTGGAAGCAGACGGAGGAGGGGTCTGCATTCGGACTTCCGGAGACCACGGGCAGGTTGAGGCGCTCGCCCCAGCGTTTGAGCTGCTCGACGGCGGCGGCGCGGAAGGTGTCGGCGGCGGCGAGGATCACGGTGCGTTTGCGCTTGGTGAGCCACAAGCCGAGCTTGGCGGAGGAGGTGGTCTTGCCGGTGCCGTTTACGCCGACGACGAGGATCACGAACGGTTTGCCGTCGGGCCGCGGGATGGGCGGCAGGAAATTGTCGGGCAGTCGTTTGGCGAGTTGGTTGCGGGTGACGGCGATCACATCATCGCCGGAAACCTCGCGGCCGAGGGCGCGGAGCTCGTCGATGATCGAGGTGGTGAGGCCGATGCCGAGATCGGAGCTGATGAGATCGGCCTCGAGATCGTCCCAATCGATTTCCGCGCGATTGGTGATCTTGTTGAGAAGGGATTTGAAAAAGCCTGCCATGGGGGAAGAGAAGAAGACAGAAGACTGCAAGACGCAAGACACAAGAGGAAGAGGAAGAGGAAGAGGAAGAGGCTGCCGCCCGACTCTTTCTCTTCTGTCTTCTGTCTTATGTCTTATGTCTCTTTCCTTGAGTCTCTTTCCTTGTGTCTTGCAGTCTTGAGTCTTACGTCTCTCGCGTGCCGAAGATCCGCGTGCTTCCCGATATTCTCGCCAGCCAGGTGGCGGCGGGGGAGGTGGTTGAGCGCCCGGCTTCGGTGGTGAAGGAGTTGGTGGAAAACAGCATTGATGCCGGGGCGCGGGAAATCCGGGTGGACATTGATCGCGGCGGCTCGGCGCTGATCCGGGTGAGTGACGACGGCTGCGGGATGTCGCGCGAGGATGCGTTGCTTTCACTGGAGCGCCATGCCACCAGCAAGTTGCGGACGGCGGGGGATTTGGCGGCGATTTTGACTTTGGGATTTCGCGGTGAGGCGGTGCCGAGCATCGCCAGCGTGTCGCGGTTCCGGTTGGTGACGCGGGAGACGGATTCGGTCTCGGGCACGGAAATCGTGGTGGACGGCGGGAAGGTCCGCGACGTGCGGGACGCGGGTTGCGCGCCGGGCACGGTGATCGAGGCGAAGGCGCTTTTTTTCAACATGCCGGCTCGCCGCAAATTCCTGCGGGCGGAAACGACCGAGGCGGCGCATGTCGAGCACCAGTTGAGGTTGCACGCGCTGGCCGCGCCGGACGTGCGTTTCCGCCTGCGGCGGGATGATCGCGAGATTTTCGATTTGCCGGCGGCGGCAAAGGCGGTGGACCGGGTGCGGCAGTTGCTGGGGCCGGAGTTGTCGCGGGAGTTGATTCCGCTGCCGTTGACGCATGGCAACGGGATTTCCGTGCACGGACATTTGCTGCCCGCCAGCCATGCGCGGAAGGGGCGGCGGCACCAGTTTGTTTTCCTCAATGGCCGGCCGGTGGAGGACTCGGTGATTTCACGGGCGCTGGCGGAAGGATTTCGCGGGGCGCTGGCGGATGGCATGCATCCGGCGGCGTGGTTGTGGATCGAGCTGGAGCCGACGCTGGTGGATGTGAACGTCCATCCGGCCAAGCGGGAGGTGCGGTTCCATCGGCCGGTCGATGTGCGGGATGCGATTTTGGAAGCGGTGGCCTCGGCATTGCGCCCGCCCGCGCCCGCGCCCGCGCTGGTGGCGGTTCCGCAGGCGAAGATGCCGGAGATTCCGGATAAAGTGGTGGAAGCCGCGCCGGTCCGTGCTAGTTTTCCATCGCCCCAGCCATGGTTGGAGGACTGGGATGAAAAGCCGTCCGTGGAGCCTGTTCCCGAAACTCCACCCGCACCAACCGGCGGCGGAGCGCCGGATTTCCGGATCGTGGGCATGCTGCATCACCGGTATGTTTTATTGGAGAGCGGGGACGGGTTGGTGCTGTTTGATCCGAAGGCGGCCAGGGAGCGGATTTTTTATGAAAAGCTCCTCAATCGCGGAGAAGGGGTTCTGGAGACCCAGGGGTTGCTGGTGCCGGTGCTTTTGGAGCTCGATCCCCGGGATCTGGACTTGGTGCTGCGCGAGCGCATGGCCTTGCAGGAAGCGGGCATCGAGGTGGCGGCATTCGGCGGGAACACCTTGCAGATCCACTGTTTGCCGGCCTGTCTGCCGGTGGATGATCCGCGCCCATTTCTCGGGGAGTTGATGGATGAGCTGCTGCACGATTCCGCGCCGGGAGCACGGTTTGCCGTGGATCGGTTGGCGCGGGTGCTGGCGAAAAGAGCGGCGGCGCTCGTGAATCCGAGATTGGTGGAAACGGGACCGCTGCTCGCGGAGTTGTTTTCCTGTGAATTGCCGTATTGCGCCTCGGATGGCCGTCCGACCTTGACGGAATTCGGCATGCGGGAG
>CAYXZE010000227.1:0-4789 GCA_964469395.1 uncultured Luteolibacter sp. | reverse complement strand
CGCTTGCCCCATTTCGGGTTCTCCTCGAAGGCGGTGGCGAGTTCGTGATCGAGGACCTTGTGCTCGCGGAAGACGGACTTGGCGATGGCGGCGGCGGCCTCGGCCAGGATGCGGTGCATTTTCATGAAGGCGCACCGTTCCCTAAACCGGGCTGGCTGGCAAACTTGGTTTGCAGAAAAAAGGAAAGAGGATCAGGCGCCACAAATCTGGCGAATCGAACGAATCCCAAGATTCAAAAGGCGAAGCCTGATACGGCAATTCTGAAAAGATTCGTCAGATTCGTGGTGCCCTTCTCTTCTTGTTCAGTGGTGCCTTCCAAGTCCTCGCCGGAGTGAAATCATTCGACATTTCCCCTCCCCTGCTTCGTATTCCCGCCGTGCCGACTGTCCAACTCAAGTATCAATCCTTCCATCCATCGATCTGGCCGAAAATGATCGGCGAGGTTTCCCGCGATGCGACACCGGGTTCCTTCGTCCTCGTGCTGGGGCGGGAAGGCACGCCGTTCGGCTGGGGACTGTGGAACCCGAAATCGCGGATGCCGCTGCGGGTGGTGAGCCACTCGCTGGAAGAGCTGGAAGACGTATCCTTTTTCGAAAACGCCATCCGCCGCGCCGCGAAACTCCGCCGCGAGGTGCTCAAACTCGACGAACAAACCGACAGCTACCGCGCCATCCACGGCGACGCCGATTTCATGCCGGGCATCGTGGCGGACAAATTCGCCGACGTGCTTTCCGTGGAAATCACCAACCTCGCCGCCTGGCAGCGCCTGCCGAAATGGCTGCCGCTGCTCCACGAATGCTTCGACACGAAACGCGTGGTGGTCGGCGTGGACGAGGATCTGGCACGGATTGAAAACATCCCGCGTCGCGGCGGCGTGGAATCCGACAACGTGCGTTCCGTGAAAATCCGCGAACTCGGCGTGCGCTACGAAGTCGATTTCTCGGAAGGCCACAAAACCGGATTTTTCTGCGACCAGCGCGACAGCCGGAAAAAATTCGGCGCGCTGGCCGACGGCCGGACCGTCCTCGACCTCTGCTGCTACACCGGCGGCTTCGGCATTTCCGCCGCCCTCGCCGGTGCCAAGGAAGTCACCGGCGTGGACCTCGATGAAACCGCCATCGCCATGGCCAAGCGCAACGCGAACCTGAACAACGCGAAAGTGAAATTCACCCACGCCGACGCCTTCACCTGGGCGCGAACGATGATTGAAAACGGCCGCACCTGGGATCTCGTCATCGCCGATCCGCCGAAATTCATCCACGGTCGCGAGGATGAAATCGGCACCGCGAAATACGCGGACCTGAACAAGCTCGCACTGCAACTCGTCGCGCCGGAAGGACTTTACGTCACCTGCTCGTGCTCGGGCATGCTCGGTGCTGGCGAGTTCGAACAAATCGTCACGACCTCCGCCCACCGCCGGAACAAGCGGCTGCAAATCTTCGACCGCACCGGAGCCGGACCGGATCACCCGACGCTCTCGAACTACCCGGAATCACGTTACCTCAAGGTGCTGTGGTCGCGGGTGATTTGAGGAGGGAAAGCGAAAATTAAAAACAACTTCAGCGGGCGCAATGAAGGGAGGTCACAGTGAGACGCGAATTTTGTCTCTTGTTAATCATACGGGTTTGTTTGGTTCGACGAATTGTAACGCCTTTCAGTCACCCCGGCCAACCACCTCATCCAATGCGTCGCGAAACTTCTCAGTCATCGGACTCGCCCCCATAACCCGCCCCTCAAACCGGCAAACCCTCACGACTCCCTGAATCGATGACGTTAGAAACGCCTCATCCGCGCTCTGAAGCTCCTCCAACGCCAAATCCCGCTCCTTGCAGGAAATCCCCAAACTCCCGGCCAGCTCGATCACAACCTCACGGGTGATTCCCGGCAGGCAGCCGGAGGCGAGAGTTGGTGTTAGAATGATTCCATCCTTCACGAGAAACAGATTCGCGGTGGCGGCTTCGCTGAGATGGCCGGCGGTGTTGAGAAAAAGCGTTTGCCGGAATCCCAGTTGCCGCGCGTGATCCAGCGCGATGAGATTTTCCGCATAGGACGCGCATTTCAAACCGGCGAGTGGCGAGTGCTCGTTCCGTTTCCAAGGCGCGAGGTTGGCGGACACCGATGCAGGCATTTCCTGACTGATCCACGCCACGGTCATCGAGACCATATAGTCGCCACCCTGGGCCAAATCATCAATCCGCCCGCTGCCGGCGGTAACGGCCAGACGAATCCGGGCGCGACCGGTGGCGAGGCCGTTACGGACTAACAACTCCTCCGCGGTTTCCCGCAAATCCGGCAGCGCGGGACTCCAGCCGAGTCGTTCGCAGCTTTTCCGCAACCGGGCCAGATGGCGGTCGGCGAAGACCGGCCTGCCATCGATGCCGAGCACCGTCTCAAACAGGCCGAGACCCAGGATCGATCCCCGGTCGGTAGGCGAGGCGGGAAAATCCTGCGGGGCAAGCCATTGGCCGTTGCACCAGAGTTGGGTCATGGATGGATTTAGGTGGTGGGGACGCACCTTGTAAAGAAGTTGAGAGTTGAGAGAAAAATCCAATTTGCCTTCGGCCATGCCGGTTTGCGGCTCCGGCGGAATCTTTCCCCCGTCAGCCCGTCGGCGGATTTTTCCCCTGCCCTTGGTAAAACACGGCGAAAATCCCCAGACACACCGCGATCATCCCCGCCAGAATCGCCCAGAAATCCAGCCAGCCCTCGCCGGCCCCGGTGACGCAATGGTTTCGCAACCACCCGCAAACCACCGCCCCCACCAGCGGCCCGAAACCACTGGAAACCATCGCCAACAACCCCTGCGCCTGCCCCTTCAACCCCGGATCCACCCGCCGGTCGAGAAACACCTGAGCCGTGATGAAATAGAAAGTATAACACATCCCATGCAGCACGATCCCGCCGATGTGCCAGCCGATCAATCCGCTGCCCCCCGCATAGGAACTCATGGCAAAACGCAAAACGGATAGACCGAGCGCCCACAGCAGCACCACTTTCACCCGGAACCGCACCATCATGGAGCCCATGAGCAGCATCGCGGCGATTTCCGTCAACTGCGCCAGCGTCATCGTCGCCGCGGGCGTCGTATCACCCAGCGCCTTGAGCAGCTCCGGCGCATACATGTAAAAGGCGGTGAGCGGGATCGAGAACAAGCCGGTCACGAGGAAAAACACACAATGATCGCGCTGCCTCATCAAACCGAACGCATCCAGACCCAGCTGGCTTTTCCAGGATTTTCCCGAGCCCAAAGGCGGCGTGTGGGGCAGCATGAAAGCCGCCACGCCAGCCAGAAACCGAGTCACCGACGAAGCATAGCCCGCGACCGGCGAGGTATCCGCCATCAGGACATAACTCGTGATCAGCCCGGCCGCCATCCACCCCAGCGTGGCCCCCAACCGGACTAACGGAAAATGACGCTCGCCGTGGGTTAGATTGGTGAGCGCGACGGTAGCCAAAAGCCCCCAGGACGGAGCGGAAAAAAGCGAGTAGGCGCCTAACAACCCGACGAACCACCACGGATTCCACCCGGCATCCAACACGCCGAATGCCGCCCACAACGCTCCCGCCGCAAGAAACGAAGTCCACACGAACAACCGGTCCGCCGCCACCCGCTGGTCCGCCAGCGCGCCACTGATGAGTGGGGAAATCAGCGCGCACAACGGCGGCACCACGAAAACCAACGCCACCCAGCCTCCCAAACCCCGCGCCTGGAGAATATTCGTCAGCGCCGAGGCCCAAAATCCAGGCGACATTCCCTGCAGGAAAAACACCAGCCACAGCCACCCGAAAACCCGCCGCGATTGAGTGGGGTATCTCGGTTCGGCTTGCACGGCAAGGTGACTATCCGCCCGCCTCACGAATTGCCAGCGGGATCATTTGGGAAATTTCACTTGCTCCCGCCCCATAAACATGGTTGTTCTTAGGAACACTGTTCACAAACCAATGCGCCAAGACCTCACTTACCGCCAGCAAGAGATTCTCGACTACCTGCGGGATTCCCAACGCAAAACCGGCCTCATGCCATCGACGCGCGAGATCCAGCACTTTTTCAAATTCGCCAGCCAAACCGCGGCGATGAGCCACTTGCGCGCACTTGAGCGCAAGGGCGTGATCCAGCGGTTACCCGGCAAGGCCCGCGCCGTCATTTTTCCTGACGAACTCGACCGCGGCGAAATCGTGGACATCCCCATCATGGGCAACATCGCCGCCGGCATGGCCGAGGACGTGGGCCACGAACGCCAGGGCTGCATTTCCATCGACATCTCCGCACTCGGTATCCCCCGCCACGCCCGCACTTTCGCACTCAAAGTCCGCGGAGATTCCATGATCGACGCGCACATCTGCAATGGCGACACCGTGATCCTCGAATTCCGAGAACCCCGCAAAGGCGACATCGTCGCCGCCCTGATTGATGGCGAAACCACCCTGAAGCGTTACCTCGTGGACAAAGGCCGCCCCTTTCTGCGGGCAGAAAACGCCGACTACCCGGATCTGATTCCAGCCCAGGAGCTGGTAATTCAAGGAGTGCTCATCGCCCTCTTGCGACAAGCGGCCTGAGAGACAGTCTGAAAAATCGACGTGGGAACACGTTCATATTGAACGCCAAATTAACACCAGAGGCCACCCAAGCCCTCGGCCTTGAAGCGAACGAGACCAAAGCTCTCGAAAACCACCAACCTTGGAAAAGCGCCCCGGATTGGGCGCGAACAACGGTTCCTTCCTCACTGACAGCGTCGCCGGATCACCCGGGACTGAGGCGGCGCATCCTTCTAAATCCCGACCCGCAAAT
>CAYXZE010000226.1:0-4793 GCA_964469395.1 uncultured Luteolibacter sp. | reverse complement strand
ATTGCCGAAACATGACAGGAGGATGAGCAGCGGGAGGAATTTCATATGTCGAAAAACTTTCTTGAGCACTTTAAACTTTATAGCCCGCTCTACCATCCGCCTGTTCCCCTGGTCTTTGAAATGGCTTCACCGAGGAGATCTTTCTCGGCTTGCCGGTCCGCGGGAGTTGCCTCTGAGAGAACCTTCGCGGCGTGATTGCGGAGGTTTCCTTCGGGCAGGGATTGCCAGAGGCGCAGGGCTTCATCGAAGTTTCTCGAAGCCGTGTGTTTGATGAGGTTAAGGCTTTGATCAATCTGTGCTTTACCCTTGAGGCGCGCCATGGTCCAGGAGAGCGCGGCACAGGAATCGCGTTCCGCCCAGGTTTCTCCGTAGCTATTGAGGAAGCCCATCGCTTGCTCAGGATCGCTGGTGGCTTCAACGTGTTCGCGGACGAGCCTCTCCAACCCTTCCAACCGGCTATCGGAATGAGAACTTTCACGCAAACCCGCGGCCACCAAGTCGCGGCGTTCGTCATTCGGAAGCTTGTTCCATAGCTCCATGGCAAGAGTCCCGTTGCCATCGTATGGGAGTATGGAAAGCTGCCAGATGTTTTTGGCGAGGAGTGACGTTCGCAGTTCGCTGGGTGGGAGCGAAAGCAAAAGCTCGGTCCGCGCCTTGCCGGGTCCGATTCCGAGATCAACATTCTTGATGGATTGAACGAGGCTTAGATTCTCGATCAAAAGCTCGCGTGCTTTCTCGGGTTCTTTTTGACAGAGGATTTCAATGGTGGAGAAGAGCGATTGGGCTCGGGTTTCAGTGTGTGGAATGTCAGGAATGGCCGCGAGCGCGGATCTCATATCCTGCTTCGCCCACTCTGAAAACAGGGTGCTCGCTAATGATTGTCTCCGGTGATCGGAAACCATACCTTGCTGGATCAGCCAATCGAACATTTCCTGCGGGTTTTCACGCGCCCAAGCCATCGAGTTTTCGATGGTCGGCATCCCTGATCTGCAAAACCCGGTGTAGCGTTCATCGGTCAGCAGGGCCGATTCCATGGTTTTGGCGTTGTGCACGGTTTTTTCCGTTGGCGGGAAATGGATGATTCGGCGCTCCATTTGGGCGAGAACGGCAGGAATGTCATGCGGGGTGCCTTTCGTATCTGCTAGTGCCGTCGCGCGTTTCCGCGGACTGAGATTCTCCGGTTTTGGCGTGCTGGATGCAACGCTCCCGGGTGGGCCCATTAACCCGGCGAGCAACGCAGCGGTGATGAAGGCGAGCGGGGGAGCTGCTAGGACGAATGAAGGTTTCATGGGTTTGCCTTATTCCATTCCGGCGGCGCGCAATGCCGCTGCGTGTTCCTGTTTGAATGCTTCCGGTTCGTTGTCACTCAGGACGCTAATCGTGTTATAGGCCCATGCGCGGATCTTTGGATCGGTGATGGTGGCGGCCCAGCGCCATGCCTCGCCTGGGCTTCGTCCGGCCAGTGCGTGCACCACATCGTAAGCAATGGCCTTGCGGGCCGGGCCAGCGGGAAGGGATTCGGCCCAAGCGATGGCTGCAGGATTGTCAAAATCAGCCCAGCCTTTGAAAAGTCCTTGGGCGGCGTGTCCCGCGGCATCGTCCTGAGGTAGCGAAGAGAACCAGCGGGTGGCGGCTTCGGGATCATGCTGCACCCATTTCTCCAGAAACGCCTCGCGGGCACCCGAAGTGGTGGTTCCCGGCAGAGCCGCGATCGTCTCCGCGTAGTCGGAAGCATGTTCACCGAGTGATGCGCCGAGTTCCTTGTCCCATTGAGCGGGAGTGAGTTGATCTAACAAATTCAACCTCCGTTCCCGCTCTTCAGGCGGAATTCTTTGGATGATCTCCGCGGCGAACGAGGCGCGTGCGGTAGCGGGGAGTGAATCCAATGCCGCTTCCGCCTTGTCGGGATCGGTTTTTGCGGCGCGAGCGGCGAGGCTTTGGAAAGTCTTATCGTCAGATTCGTCATTCAGTTCGCTGGCCCAGAGTTTGGCGGCGGCGAGGCAGGATTCGACGGGGAAAGTCGCGCATGCGTTACGGATCAAAGCCGCTTCGACTTGACGTTGCCACGCGCTTTTACCTCCCATTTCCGCCCGGAGTTTGTGCAGGGCTGCGAACAATTCGTCCGGGTTTTTCGGCAGGTTATCCGCGGCTTCGCGCAAAATGGTTGATCTCATCCAGTTGTCTTCGGGGGTATTTCCCAGATAGGGGGCAAGGGCAACGAAGGGATTCGGTGGAGGTTCGGACGGAGCAGGTTCAGGCGCTGGAGATGGGGTGGCTGATTCATCGAAAGGATCGGCGAAGGGATCGTCGTTTCTGTGTATCGCGAAAAGCGGGCTGGTTTCCTTCAGCAGCCTGAGGGCGGCGGGGAAATCCTGACTGACGAGTTGGGTGAGGATTTCTCTAGGGGCGGTCGTTTGGAGGTCGTGGTTGGGTTGGAGGCGGGTGGTATAGAGCTCGGCCAACGCGGCATGGGCATCCTTTCGCGCCAGCGCGATGAGGCGGGCGTGTTGGGCGAGGTCGCGGAGTTTGGGGTCTTCGATTTGATTTACCCATTCCTTGAGCGGTGGATTGTCATCCCGCCATGCTTCAAACACGGGGAGTAGCGCTTCGAGCAGGGTGTTCGCATTATTTTCCAGTTTTCGTTTCCGCCATACCTTGGCGGCCGCTTCCGGATCGGATTTTGCGAGATTCTGGATGGCGTCTTCCCAGTCGTCGTTCGCCAGGTTATCGCCGGGGGTGAAATCCGCTGTGCCATCGGGATTCAGTGACAGATAGAGGGCGGGCTGTTGGCTGGAGAGTTCCCTTGTGAGGTAGTCGGTGAAATTCTTGTCCAGAGTCTTGGATTTACGCCCTCGCAGCAATTCGGCGGTGAGTTCCGGCTTGATTTGGACGATCACCTGAACGGCCCGGTGGGAGCTGTAAAAATCCGGGGCTGATGCGGCCTTCACGAAACCCTCCTGGTCATGCGACAACCATTGGGCATACAGCCAGTTCAGCGCATGCTCCGACTGGCCTTCGAGACCGCCCTCGGTTTCCGGGAATAAGTTTCTCCACTCCTCAAACAGTCGCGGAAAATCCGTCGGGCTGGAATTCTTCACCTGCTCCGTCCATTGGACCTTGGGCGAGTCCGCGGCGAAGACGGATTCGGTTCGCTGGGATTTGCAGGTCCGCGTTTCCTGTATGGCGCTTGGCGGGAAGAATTGACTGCGACCGAAGAACCACCCGCCGACTGCGGAGCCCATCGTCAATGCCAGCCATGTGGCGAATACCCAGCGACGGTCAAATAACACGGAGTAAACCTGAGTAAAGTCAGCAGAAAGACAAGTCCGCATTTTTGTTAGGAGTTCTGGAGCGCGGGATTGTGATCCGCTCTCTGGGTCCCGACACGAAGAAGAATACCAACCACAGATGAACAAGATGAACGCAGATGGAGGAGATTATTGCTCAATCCACTACCATTTGTTGGCCTAACTCATCGCGATCAGCTTCATTTTCATCTTTATCTGCGTCAATCCTGTTCATCTGCGGTTGAATTCCCTCTAAAGTCCAATGCCTGTGTAAGGATTCATGACTGAGCGTGAAAGCGCCATTCTTCAAGGCCAACGGCCTGGCAATTCAACGCTTGTATCGCCCCTTCAGGGCTTGGGATTTATAACGCGCTCTTACCCAGGGCGTTGCCCTGGGCTGACGTGTTTCGCGCCTTTGGCGCTGAAGAAATCCAAATCCTTAAAGGCATTACTCCTTACTGCGGGGTGGACATTTTCAAGCCAGCGATTCCCAGGATGATCAGCAACAGGCTGACCGACCGCAGCAGGGTCGCGGGCTCTCCCATGAAAATCATGCCCGCCAGTACGGTGCCGACCGCGCCGATGCCCACCCACACGGCGTAGGCGGTGCCGAGAGGCAGGGATTTCATGGCGAGACCTAGCAGGCCGATGCTCAGGAGCATCGAAACGACCGTGATGACGCTTGGCCAAAAACGCGTGAAACCGTCACTTTGTTTAAGACCGATGGCCCAAACCGTTTCAAACAGGCCGGCGATGATGAGGATGATCCAGTTCATAATTCTCTCCAATTTACCCAAGGTCGTCCTCGGCGTTAAAAATGGAGAGGCTGGGTCGTCCCGGCTTCCGATGCGAGGGAGAAATAGGCTCGGAATCGTCAGCGGGCAAGAAAAACGGAACCGCCATATGGAGTGCGGAACCCGCGCCGCTTTGAGGTGTGGGAGGGAGAGAAGCTTTGGCGTGGACGCGGGGGGACAGGAGTCTCCGCTACGGTCTGGGACAGGATGTCCCAGCCACTCCATATGAAAAACGGCGGGCCTCTTTCGAGGTCCGCCGTTGTGAGGAGTCGTTAGGCTGAAGGGCCCGGATTACTTCTTGAGCACTTTCAGCTTGTTGATGCCGAAGACGGCATCATCGCCCAGCTCTTCCTCGATGCGGAGGAGCTGGTTGTATTTCGCGATCCTGTCCGAGCGGCTCATCGAGCCGGTTTTGATCTGGCCGCAGTTGGTCGCGACGGCGAGGTCGGCGATGGTGTTGTCTTCCGTTTCACCGGAGCGGTGGCTGAGGACGGCGGTGTAGCTGTTTTCCTTGGCGAGCTCGACGGCGTCGAAGGTCTCGGTGAGGGTGCCGATTTGGTTGACCTTGACGAGGATCGAGTTGGCGACGCCGAGGTTGATGCCCTTGCTGAGGAAATCGACGTTGGTGACGAACAGGTCGTCGCCGACGAGCTGGGTGGTCTTGCCGAGTTTGTCGGTGATGATCTTCCAGCCGTCCCAGTCGTTTTCGGCG
>CAYXZE010000225.1:0-4807 GCA_964469395.1 uncultured Luteolibacter sp. | reverse complement strand
TCATTCCCGGACACTACTTTTTCTTCGGTCATGACGATGCGGACTGGCGGCACCGCCACGAATGCATCCGCGTGTCCTACGCCATGGACGAGGCGGTGGTCCGCGACGGCCTGCGCATCATCGCGGAGGAAGTGCGCAAGGCTGTGGCGGTGTCAGGGGTTGCCTGAAAACAAGGAGGGGCGATATCCGATCGCCCGCCCATGAGGTGCCAACGGGAAGCGCATGGCTCGTCTCATTGGCTTTTCCTCCGGCCGTGCGGACAGGAATGTCCGCACCCCTTAGTGAGTGGCGAGCCGCTTCAAGGGACAATATCCGCCCGCCGTCAGGGCAGGATCATGAAAATCCCGCCGTTGTTGGCCCAGTTCGCCACGGTCACCGGCACCCAGCGGAGTTCGAAGCTCGCGCCCCAGGAATCGCTAACCGCCAGCTCCTGGGTTTTCTCGTTGTAGCCGATGATCAGGCAGAGGTGATGGTTGGAAGCCGGCTTCGGCGACTTGATGAGGTCGAGATGGCTGAGGGCGACGTCCGCGGCGTGGGCGTCCCAATCGGTCACGTTCTTGCGGGTGGCGGTATTGCCGTTCGCGGCGGCGTTGTATTCCTTCGCCGAGCACATCCGCCACATGACGGGGATGCCGGAGTCGAGGTAGCGCTTGACGTTCTTGATGCGGAGTTCCGAGAGCGGTTCGTCCTTGATGCGGCGTCCCCTGCTGGTGACCTGGCGCTTGACGTTTTCCATGAGCAGCCTCACCGAGGTCCCGCCGCCGGCTTTGCTTTGGCCGGTCATGGCGAGCAGATACATGTCCGCATCGAGGCCCATCGTCCGCATCGCCCGCTCGAACGTGGCGGGCGCGCAATAGCCTTTCGGCCCCTGGTCCACCATCGGGATTTCCGAGAGATACAAGTCGCCGTTCGGGGATTTGACGATGTCGGCGAGGAGGCGGTCCCTGACGATTTTATCCCGGGTGAGGGTGGACCTGCCGCCGGCATCGGCGGTTGCGGGAGGCACCACGGCCAGGCTGACGTATTCGCCCTTTTCATTGGAAAGGAGGAATGCGTAACCGTTCCAATCCCAGCGGGAAATCTTGCGGCGGGTGTCGCCCTCGCCATAGCGCTGGGTTTTCGCTTCGCCGAGGATGGCGGTGAGGGACTTGGCCACGGTTTCCTCGTCCCGGTTCATGGCTGCGGCAAGGGTATCGGCGGTGGCGGTGGTGCCGCCCTTGAAATGATCCTCGGCCACGCCCGCCTGGCTGCCGAAGTCGCCCTTGTTCGCATAGACAATCGACAGGTGGGTGGCGAAACCCGCTTCGTTCGAGTAGAGCGCCACCGAATATGGCATGGTGCCGAAAAGCCGGTAGTTGTTCACTCTTGCTGCATACAGGCGCCAACTGCGGCCATGCTTGGATTTCGATTCGGGCCGCAGGTTGAGGACTTGGGCGAGCTCCTCTGCCTTGCGTTCGGAAAAAGGAACCTCGCTGGCGAGCGGCTGGCCGGCGGCGGTGTTGAGCTTGGCGGCTTCGTCACCGGACCGCTGAGTCAGTCCGCTGATGTAAAACCGGTCTTCCGTGCTGAGTTTTTCTTTCGGCAGAGTGAAGACCTTGCCGTCCTCCCGTTTCAGCGTGACCGTGTCGCCGGAAGCGCCCTCGAAGCTGGCCCTCAGCGGCTTGCCCTCCGCGCTGTGGAAAAGGCGCATTTCGCCGCCACGCGCCGCCAGCGTCGTGCAAATGCCGGCCACCGCCAATGCGGCGGCACGCGCGAAGGTTCCGATGGCGGTGGGCGCGGGTGAGGCATTCATGGGTGGTTGCGTCATTCTCGTATCCATTTCCTATTCGATTTATCCATTGATGCAACCTGCATGTGAATTTCAAGGAACCCGGGCAACCTCCGCGACCTTGCGGCATCAGGCGGATGGATTGAGAAGGTTTCCGCCCTTTGCGGTCAGCCGGTATTTCTGGAGGCGGCTGTTGGGTTTGTCCGGGAGGGTCATTTCGAGAACGCCGGACTGAATGAGCGGCAGAATGTGGCGCTTGTAGTTCAGATAGACGTTGGCGAGACCGGCGCTTTCAAGAAGCTCGGCCTTCGTGCGCGGCACTACCGAACAGGCTTGGAGAATACGAATGACTTGCTCACCGACTTGCTCACCGACTTGCTCACATTCTGAAATCCTCGCCGAGGTAGTGCTTGCGGGCGATCGGGTCGTCCACAAGTTCGTCAGAGGCGCCTTCAAGGATGACGCGGCCGTCGTGGATGAGGAAGGCGCGGTCGGTGATGCTGAGGGTCTCGCGGACGGAGTGGTCGGTGATGAGGATGGCCAGTCCGTCGCGGTCGCGGAGGTCGCGGACGATGCGCTGGATGTCCTCGACGGCGATGGGGTCGATGCCGGCGAAGGGCTCGTCGAGCATCAGCAGCGTCGGGTCCGAGCAGAGCGAACGGGCGATGGCGAGGCGGCGTTTTTCCCCGCCGGAAAGGGTGATGGCGATGGACTTGGCGAGCTTGGTGATGCGGAAACGCTCAAGCAGGTCGTGGGCGCGGTCGAGGCGGTCGGCGCGGCTGAGATTGGGCCGGGTTTCGAGGATGGCGAGCAGGTTATCCAGCACCGAGAGCTTGCGGAACACGGATTCTTCCTGTGGCAGGTAGCCGAGACCGAGGCGGGCGCGGCGGTGCATGGGCAGGTGCGACATGTCGTGGCCGTTGAAGCAGACCGAGCCGGCATCGGCGGGGATGAGCCCGGCGATCATGTAGAACGAGGTGGTCTTGCCGGCCCCGTTCGGGCCGAGCAGGCCGACGATTTCGCGGGGCTGGACGGTGATGGACACGCCATCGACCACGGCGCGGCCGCTGTAGGTTTTGCGCAAGCCGTTGGCGAAGAGGACGGCGGACTCGGTGTTGGAACAGGTCGAGCCGGGAGTGTGGTCGTGGCAGGTTTCTGGCGTCACGGGGTGGGTTTTTTCTGGTCGAGGTTTCCGCCCATTTCCCAATTGCCTTCGGTGATGAAATTTCCCGCCTTGGGGGAAATCCGCAGGATCAGGTTGGCCTCCTTGGCCCGCATGTAGGTGGTGCCTTGAAGCACCCAGGGGAATCCGCCCTGAATGATGATTTGGTCGGCCTTGAGATTGTAGGAGAAAATGGCGCCGCTGGCCTTGATCGGCTCCTTGTCGGCGGCTTCTGGCTTTTGCTCGATGAGCACGGCACCGGTGGCCACGATTTTCTCGACCTCGCCGAAGCCCGCGCCGAGTCCGTCCCGGGACTTGTCCTTTTTGGGTTCCGGTTGGTCTTTTTTCTCATCCTTGGCGGGCTTTTTACCGAAGAAGATTTTCAGCTCGTTCGCGCCGGAGAGATTGAAGCGGGGGTCCTTGACGGTGACGTTTTTGAGATAAACGAGCACGCCTTCATCGGGATCGAAATACATGCCGCCCTCGCAATGGATGACGGTGTCGGTGGCGGCGGGGGTGACGGGGAGGGGCTTGTCCGGGGCGGGAATGGCACCGGCGGGAACGGCGGGAATCTCGGCTTGGGCGAGAAAGGCCGCAGCGTTTTTGGAGGCGGCTGCGGAATCGGCGAGGTCCTGGTCGAGACTGGCGCGGGCGGCTGCGGCGGCCTTTTCGGCGGCGGGGGCGGTGGACGCCGCGGCGGCCTGGATCGCGGTTTTTTCCGCGTCCGTGATGGGCGCGGGCGGGGCGGCGGAGAGATTTTGCGCGAGCAGTGACAGGCCGAGGGCCGCCATGGCGCGGATGGGTGTGGCTGGCTTCATGGCTGTTTCGGCGGTGGGTTTCTGATGATGGTGGTGGCGGGGCCGGCCAGGAATCCCCGGCCGTGCGTGAACGAGTAATACAGGCCGCTGCCGCTGGCGGTCAGTTGGTCGGATTTGATTTCGACGGACTCCCGGGCGGAAATGAGGCCTTTTTCCTGATTGAAGAGGGCGCTGACGAGATCGATGCGGCCGCGCGGGGTTTGATCGGCATTGAAGAACTCGATGGAAACGGCCTTGCCGGCGATCTGGCTGGCGTTGACGAGGGTCATTTTCTCCGACTTGAGCACGCCGACGAGCTTGTGGTCCTTGTCGTAGCGCGGAAGCATCACGCCTTCCAACTCGCTGCCGTCCGGCAGCAGGGCGATGGCCGGGATGTTTTTCTTGGGCAAGGGCGCGTCGGCCACAGTCCCCGCCATGGCGGGAGTCAGCAATGCCAGGGCTGTGAGGAGACGGCGCAAGGGGAAATCAGTGCGAGGCGTGATGGATGGCGATGAGTTTCACGAGGAGGTCCTCGATGAATTCGAGCGGGATCTGGTTCGGTCCGTCGGAAACGGCGTTCGCGGGGTCCGAGTGGACTTCCATGAACAAACCGTCGAGGCCGACGGAAACGGCGGCGCGGGCGAGGACCGGAGCGAGGACGCCGTCACCGCCGGTGGCCCCGCCGAGACCGCCGGGGCGCTGGACGGAGTGGGTGGCGTCGAAAATGACCGGCAGGCCTTCCTCGCGCATCCAGTAGAGCGAGCGCATGTCCACGACCAGGTTGTTGTAGCCGAAGGTGGTGCCGCGCTCGGTGATGAGGAACCGCTCGCAGCCGAACGCGCGCATTTTTCCGGCGATGTTGACGGTATCGAGCGGGGCGAGGAACTGGCCTTTTTTGACGTTCACGGCGCGGCCGGTCTTGGCGGCGGCTTCGAGCAGGTCGGTCTGGCGGCAGAGGAAGGCGGGGATCTGGAGCAGGTCGATGTGCTCGGCGGCGATTGCCGCTTGCTCGGCGGTGTGGATGTCCGTGGTGACGGGGACGCCGAGTTCCTTGCCGATTTCACCGAGGATGCGGCAGCC
>CAYXZE010000224.1:0-4862 GCA_964469395.1 uncultured Luteolibacter sp. | reverse complement strand
AGGGCATTTCTCCAAAATGATTCTGCTATCAATCATTCTGCCATCACTCTTCCCCCCCTTCTTTCTCTGTTTCCTCAGTTTCCTCCTGTTCAATGATTCAACCGCAAAGGTCGCGGAGGGACGCGAAGGAAGAATCCGCCAATGGCTCGAATCAGATTTCCTCGCCCTTTTTCCGCCTTTTTTCGTCTGAAAAAACTCAGATGCGCCGACTCCGGATCGCCCGCTTGCAAGCGGGGTCAAAGCGACGATGTTTTTGAACTCGACGGCTCCCGCGAGATTCTATCGAACTCATTTCATGAAAATCACTGGAAAACCCAAATCCACCGGATTCACCCTCGTCGAACTGCTGGTCGTCATCGTCATCATCGTCGTCATTGCGGCGATGTCCTTCGCCATCCTGCCGAAAATGATGCGCAAGGCGAAAGGCAGCGAGGCGATGCAGAACATGCGCCAAATCGCCCCGCTGCTCATGATCCATGCGGGGGATCACCAGATGAAGCTTCCGCCCGCCAAAGGCGATGTCACCCTGGCGGATGGGACCACCGAAGAACTCCAATGGAATGAAACCTGCCTGATCTTGCTTTTCCCCAATGACGATCTCGAAACCTTGAGAAGCGCGAACTGGTGGAAAAACAACAAGACGATCTTGAAAAACCCGCTTTACAAGGCCTCGACGGCGCTCAGGCCCGGTTTCGCATTCAATCTCAAGCTTCCGGAAAACATCGCGGATGATGCCGATCCGCTCACCACCAGCGTGCCCTTGGCGGCCATTCCCGAGCAGAACCGCACGCCGCTGATCGCCCCGTGCGACGACTACATCTATCGCTACAGCACCGCCGGCGAGATCGCCGGATTTAAGAATGGCGCGCTCAAGGAACTTGCGGTGGAGGATAAAATCCCCGTTTTGTTCGTCGATGGCCATACCGAGACCATGACCCCGACGGAATACACGACCCGGAAGCTCCATGAGCAGCCGCGCCCCTGAGAGGCTGGTTTGAAAAAACGTCGAACGCTTAACGTCGAACGTCGAAATAAGAGGAAGAGCCGCGGCGTCATTTTTCCCCGCTCGGCGTTAAACGTTCGACGTTCAACTCAGGCGGATGCCAGCACCGCCTTGAAGCGCGCGCTCGCCGCCCGCCATTTTTCCGAATCCCCCGGAGAAAACGTCCGGACCTCAAACGAGCGCCGGATCAAATCCCGCCCCGCCTGCAAATCCGGCACATGCCCGGTCGCGATCATCTGCGTGATGACGTTGCCGCATGACGTCGCCTCCACCGGTCCCGCGATCACCTCGATTCCCAGCGCGTCCGCCGTGGCCTGGCTGAGCAGCTCGTTCTGGATGCCGCCGCCGCCCGCGTTCAGTTGTTTGAAATCACGTCCTGTCAGCGTGCGGATGCCGTCGTAAACCTCGCGATATTTGAGCGCCAGCGATTCCGTGGCCACCCGCAGCACCTGCCCCTTGTCCTGTGGCACGGCTTGTCCGGTTTTCGCGCACCAGGCGCGGATTTTTTCCGGCATCTCACCGGGACTCGCGAAACTCGCGTCATCCGGATCGATGAAAGCGGTGAACGGTTCCGCCTCGCTGGCCAGCGTTGCCATTTCGGCATAGCCCAGGGTTTCGCCCTCAAGTTCCCATTGCCGTTTGCATTCCTGAATCAACCACAGACCGCTGATGTTTTTCAAAAAGCGCACGCTGCCGGCCACGCCGCGTTCGTTGGCGAACCCGAGACCCAGCGCCTCCGGCGTGGTGATCGCCGCGTCCGCCTCCACGCCCATGATCGACCACGTGCCAGACGACAGCCAAAGATTTCCGGCACCGCTCATCGGCATGCCCGCGACGGCCGAGGCGGTGTCATGACACGCCGCCGCCACCACCGGGATGCCCGCGCGGCCGATGAAATCCGCGACTTCCGCGCGGACCGGGCCTAACAAAGTTCCGGGTGCCACGATCTCGCCGAAGATTTTCCGCGGCAGGCCGAGCGCGTCGATCACGTCCCAGGCCCAGTCTCCGGTGCGCGCGTCCAATAATTGCGAGGTCGAGGCGATCGTCCGCTCCACCGCCTGCCTGCCGGTGAGCCAATACGCCAGCAGGTCCGGCACGAAAAGCAGCCGCCCGGCATTCAGCAGCGCCGGGCTTTTCCGGCGGGCCTCGGCCAGCAGATGGAGCGAGCTGTTATAGAAATTCGTCTTGATGCCGGTGTGCGCGAAAATCTCCGCTTCCGGCAGCAGCGCGTGCATCGCCTCCGCCATGCCCTCGAAACGCGGGTCGCGGTATTGGTGCGGCATGCCGAGCAGTCCGCCCGCGTCATCCAACAAGCCGAAGTCGCAGCCCCAGGTATCGATGCCGATCGACACGATATTTTCCCCGTGCCGCTCCACCGCCCGCCGCAAGCCTTCCAGGATTTCCCGATAGAGCCCGACAATGTTCCAATACGAGCCGTCCGGCAGATCCGTCCCCGGGTTGTCGAAACGGTGGATTTCCTCAAGCTCCAGTTTGGAGAAATCCGTCTTTGCGGCGATCACGCGACCGCTGCCCGCACCCAAATCGACGGCGATGAATACTTTTTTTCCGGAGCTCATGGTTGAGCGCCATCGTTTTTCAGCGTCCAGCCGGATGCAATCCCGAAAAATCAACCGATTTTCTCCGCCAGAAACCTCAGCAACAACGCCAGAGCCACCCGCGCCAGCGCCGGGTTGTAGCGGACGCCCTCGTCCCGGAGAAACGCGTGCGCCGCGTTGAACTCGTGCCATTCGAAATCCGCTCCCGCGTCCTCCAGCGCCTGGTGAATCATCCGCCGCCCCTCCAGAGGGACATGCGGATCCTGCCGGCCGAAGACTAACAACAACGCCGCCTCCGCCGATTTCAGCCGCTCCAGCGTGTCATCGCATTTCCCCAGCCCGAGCGTCCCGGTGTGCACATCCGTCGGGTAAAACGCCCCCACCGCGCTGACGCCCGGATGCAGCCCGGCCCGCAACGCCAGATGCCCGCCCAGACAAACCCCGAAGCCCGCGATTTTCCCCGTGCACGACTCATGGCCTTGTAAAAACCTCACCACCACATCGGTGTCCTCGTCATACGAGGCGATTTCCTTTTCCGTCTTCAGGCCATTTCCACGCGCCGAGCCGTCCGCGTCATAAGCCAGCACCGTCCCGAGCGGTTCGAATTCATGATAAACCTCCGGCACCGCCACCAGATAGCCCTCGCCCGCCAGCGCCGCCGCCATCCGCCGGATCGGGCCGGTCACTTGAAAAATCTCCGAGTAAAACACCACGCCGGGATGACGCGAGCCGCCCTCCGGAATGAAAAGATGCACCCGCATCGCCCCGCGGGTGGTTGTAAGATCGGCGAAAGATTCGGAGAGCGTGGACATGGCGGAGTGTCGTCATCCCACCCCGCGGCAATCCAGAAAATCCGGGCGGAAGCTCGAATTGGATCACACCACCACATTCAGGAGATCGAATATTCCAAGGCACCGCTCGATGACCTGGGTTTGAAAAGCGGGAGGAAAGAGCAGTCCCAGCGGCAGGATCACGGCGAGCAGCGCGGGGATTTTGCCAAACGGGCGGCCCCGTTTTTTCTCTAACAAAGCAAGGATGCCGTGCAGCGTGAAATAGAGAGTGGGCAGGCCGAAACCGGAGCGGACCGGCAGCGTGATGGCCAATTCGTGCAGCAATCCCGAGCTGAAGAAAACGGCCATGGTGCCGGCGTTCGCGCCGACGAGCGTTTGCACGGGCCGTCCGACGAGGCGCTGCATCATTTGCGAATAACCCACATTCCACCGGCGGCTCCAGAAGTCTCCGATGCCCTGTGTTTCCAGCAAATCGGGAAATAAAGTCCTCACGGGAAAACCCGCCGCTCTCAAGCAGCCTTTGAGCACTCTCAATGCCCCGAAGTGAAAGCCCAGGCTCATTGGCAGAAACATGACCAGGATCCGGCGCCACTCCATCGCCCACACCAGCCAGGCTCCCAGCGTTCCGACCAACATCAGCAGCAATCCCAATTTCACATCGCTCTTCCAGCTCAGTCCCTTGCGCCGGGTTTGAAAACTCGCCGCATCCATCCCAAACCAACAGAAGGCGAACACGCCGTATCGCCGTATCGCGAGTCTTTGCTCCTCGGCCCATTCCGCATACACCAGCCCTTTCATCGCGCCCAGCAGCACGCAGCAGATCCCCGCCATGCGGACAACCGGCCCGCTTTCTGATAGAACGAAATCAGCTCCCGCAACCGCCGCCGACAAAACAAGCCAGCCAGCGAGCCGCCTAGCCCGCAACCGACGCACATTTGCCAAGACCGGCCCCGCGCCGGCACCGACAAGCACGAGCAATGGAATGAACCACATCATTGTAAATTCCCTCCGGTGTTCCACCACAACAAGGCCGCGTAGAGCGAAATCAGTCCGATGAAGAGAGCGGTTAGCAGGTGCTTGGCCACCCGGTTCGCCGCGGTTCTTTTGATTTCACTCAGATCGAAACCGAAAATTTGCAGCCACAAGCGCACCGACCACCACAACATCATGAACGCGCACATCGCCGCCGCCTCGCGAGTGCCGCCCATCAGCCAGTCCCCAAAGCCCAGCGCCAGCACGGCGAAAAACACATGACTGCCCAACACATAGCCCGCATACGTCCACCACAATTCACGCATCAACGGCGTCAATCCCGCCAGCTTTTCCCGCCAGCCGAGTGCTTTGGGAATCCAGAAACTCGCGAGACAAAGGATCACGAGCGACCAACCACCGATCAACAGTCCGATTTGTAACAGTTCTTTCATGGGAAAATCACAGCGAAGGTGAACACCGCGCCGAGAGCGGCAAAGACACCGGAAAAGAACAACGCTTTCATTCCTTCAATCGCTTGGG
>CAYXZE010000223.1:0-4873 GCA_964469395.1 uncultured Luteolibacter sp. | reverse complement strand
ATTCCGAGTGTTCCGTGGTTCTCATTTCTGAATCTAAATGGAATGCTGCCGGAGCTTTACTGCCAGTGGGAAACGTGGCCAGTTTCTTCCGCCTGTGACTGATGCTTTTCAAATTCTGGGACTGGAGCCGGCTTTGGTGTTGTCCGACGAGGCCGTGCGCGATGCTTTCCGCGAGGCGGGCAAGCGGGCGCACCCGGATGCGGGGGGCGGGGAAGGGGAGTTCGCGACGCTGCGCGAGGCTTTGGCGGTGGTTTCCAGCCCGTCGCGGCGGCTCAGGCATTGGCTGGAGCTGCGCGGGACGCCGGGGGAAATCCGCGGGTCGATCGACACCTCGCTGATGGATTTGTTTTCCGAGGTCGGGGCGGTCACGCAGCAGGCGGAAGGCGTGATCCGCAAGCGCGAGGAGGCGAAGTCGGTGCTGGTGCGGGCGATGTTGGAAGGGGAAACGCAGCAATGCCGCGAGGCGGTGGAGCGGGCGATTTTCCAGGTGGAATCGAGGATTTCCGGCGAGTGCTCGGGGTTTGCCGAGCTTGAAAACGCGGCGGTGCCGGATGTGGCGGCCGCCTCGCAATCTGCCAGGAATCTGGCGTTCCTTGAAAAATGGCGCGCCGGACTGCGGGCTTGTTTTTCGCGGTTGGTGTAGTGGTTTGCCGGAAGGTTTTAATTCCAGAAATTGAACAGGAGGAAACAGAGAGAACAGAGGAATAAGCCGACTCTCCGTTTCCTTTGTTTCAAATCTTCGATGACTGACTTTTGGCAAACCGTCTAACGAACGGGCACGGCCTTGGGAGCGGGCGCGGGTGCTGTGACCGCGCCTTTGCGCGAGAACTCGGACGTGTTGCTCAGATACCAGATCAGCGCCCCGCCGCCGATGAAGGCGACGAAGGTGAAAAAGACCAGCAGGATGCCGAGGCAGGATTTCATGGCGGTTTTCTAGACAGGTTGGCGGAAAGCCGCCAGCGTTAAGATTTCATAGGAAGAAGGGTGCCTCCGGCCCCTTTCTTCGGGAACTGGATTCCCGGCAAAGGGGCTGGAAGCGCTCTTCTCCCTGTTAGGATTTCCGCTCGATCCGGGCGGCGAACGCGCCGTCGGTCTGGTCGCGGAATGGCAGGGCGTCGCGGGTGGCGCGGAGTTCGAACTCGGGGTGGTCTGCCAGAAATGCCTCCACCAGGCCGAGGTTTTCCGCGTGCTCGATGGAGCAGGTGGAATAAACGATGCTGCCGCCGGGCTTGAGGCAGGCGACGGCGTTTTCGAGGATCTTGCGCTGGGTGACGGCGATTTTCTCGATGTCGGGTGCTTGCAAACGCCAGCGGACATCGACGCGGCGGCGGATCACGCCGGTGTTCGAGCAGGGGACGTCGAGCAGGATGCCGTCGAAGCTGTCGTGCCATTCGGCAGGGGCGGGGCGGGTCCAGTCGTGGACGGCGATGGTGGCCTTGCCGGCATGGAGGCGTTCGAGATTTTCTTCCAGGCGCGGCAGGCGTTTTTCATTCGAGTCCGTGCAAACCAGTCCTTCGGCTCCGCCGAGGGCGGCGGCGATGAGGAAGGCTTTTCCGCCGGGCGCGGCGCAGGCGTCGAGAATCCGCTCGCCCGGTTGCGGGTCTAGCAGATCGACGGAATGGCGGGTGGCGGGGTCCTGGATGTAAACCGAGCCCGAGGCGAGCAGCGCGGAGGGAATGGAGCCTTCGAGTTGATAGAATCCGGGCGCGCCCTCCACGGCTTGTCCCGGCAGGGATTCCGGCGCGGGGACGAGCGGGTTCACGCGGAAAAAGGTGGCGGCGGGCAGGTTGTCCCATTCCATCAGGGAAATCGCGTTGCGCGTGCCGAAAGCGGCGCGCCAGCGGTTGTAGAGCCAGTCCGGGTGCGAGTGGGCGACGGGTTGCGGCAGGTCGGAGATTTCCTCCATCAGCCGTTTGCGGGCGAGCGTGGCGCGGCGCAGCACGGCATTGATCAGGCTGCGGACACTGGCTTTTCCTGCCTCTACGGTTTCATTCACCGCGGCGTGGTCGGGCAGGCCGAGGATGAGCAACTGGCAGAGGCCTACGCGGAGGATATCGCGGGTTTCCGGGTCCAGCTTGCCCTCGCGCAGCTTGCCGATCCAGTGGTCGAGCAGCCGCCGGTGGCGCAGCACGCCGAAGAGGATGGCTTGCAGCAGGCCGCGGTCGGCGGCGGAAAGCTTGCGGCGCTGGGCGTGGCGCTCGATCAGGGTGTCGGCGTAGTCATGGCCCTTGGCCCAGGCGCGCAGGGCGGAAACGGCGGCTTGACGGACGTGGAAGTTTTTTGCTGGCATGGAGAGAGGTTAAAATGGCCGCTCCGCGATCACGTAATGGTGGGGATGGTGCGGGCGGAGTATGACTATTTCGCTGTCTGGACAAAGGACAGCAAAATCACAGGTTGGTAGGCCCCGGGACCTCCCCCTCCGGGGCCAGCCGCTGAGATTTTTCAAGCCGCCGCTCCTTCCGGTATTTTCAGGAAAATCTCCACGTCCAGAAAGTCCTGCCCGTGGATCAGGTGTTCCAGCAGCGGCACGCCGGTGAGGTCCTCGACGACGCCCTTGTTGGTGATCATGGCGGTGTCCATTTCATCTTCAAGCTGGTTGAGGATGATGCCGGCGCAAACGAGACCCTTGGCGCGGATGGCATTGAGGGTCAGTAAAATATGGTTGAGCGCGCCGAGGCGGTTGCCGGCCACCAGGATGACGGGCAATTTCAAATCCGCCGCGAGATCGGAGACCCGGTAGTCCGGGGCCAGCGGGACTTCCCAGCCGCCGACGCCTTCGACGAACACTTGCTCGTGCGCGGCGGCGAGGTGCTGATAGCCGGCGATCAGTTCCGCGGGATTCACCGTGCGGTTTTCCAACATGCAGGCGACGTATGGGGCGAGCGGGGAATTCAGGTGGAGCGGGTTGATTTCATCGGGATCGAGTCCGCCGGAAGCTTCCGCCAGAATGACGGCGTCTCCGCGATCTCCGCAGGCCACGGGCTTGTAACCGACGGCGTCGCGGCCTTCGTTCCGCAGGGTTTCCAGCAGCAGGCGGGTGACGTAGGTTTTGCCGACGCCGGTGTCGGTTCCCGTGATGAAGAAGTTCATCGGGGAGGGGTGGCTTGGCGGGGCGGCGGGGTCAAGTCGGGGGAATGATAAATTTCCCTTTTCGCCTTTTCCGCAGACGATCCCGGTTCATGCTGGCGGCCACATGACAGCAGATTTCCTGGTGATCGGCGCGGGCATCGCCGGCCTTTCCTTTGCCTTGCGGGCGGCGCGACACGGTTCGGTGGTCGTGTTGACGAAGGGCGAGGCCTATGAGTCGAACACGGCGTGGGCGCAGGGCGGCATCGCCTCGGTGCTGCCGGAGGCGCTGCGGGATCCCGGGGATTCGGAGGAACTCCACATCGCGGACACGCTGGATGCCGGTGCCGGGCTGTGCAAGGAGGCGGCGGTGCGGACGATCATCGGCGAGGGCGCGGCGGCGATCGAGGATCTGGTGGATTACGGGGTCGCGTTCGATCGCGAGGACGATCATTTCCTGCTGGGCAAGGAGGGCGGGCACTCGCACCGGCGGATTCTCCATGCCCGCGATACGACGGGGCTGGAAGTGGCGCGCGCGCTCATCGAGGCGGCGCGCAGGACGCCGAACCTGACCTTGTTGGAAGACCATTTCGTCATCGACCTGATCACCACGGCCAAGCTCGGCGCGGTGGTGGACGACCGCGTGCTCGGTGCCTACGTGTTGGAAACGAAGACCAGCGAGGTGAAGATTTTCCGCTCCGACCGGGTGATCCTGGCGGCGGGCGGCTGCGGAAAAGTCTATCTCTACACGACCAACCCCGACTCGGCGACCGGCGACGGCGTGGCGCTGGGCTGGCGGGCCGGGGCTTCGGTCGCGAACATGGAGTTCATCCAGTTTCACCCGACGTGTTTTTACAATCCGGGCGCGACCGGTCCCGAGGCGCGGTCGTTCCTTGTCAGCGAGGCGGTGCGCGGCGAGGGCGGGATTCTGATCAATGCCAAGGGCGAGGATTTCACGAAGAAGATCGATCCGCGCGGCTCGCTGGCTCCGCGTGATATCGTGGCGCGGGCGATCGACCGGGAAATCAAGCGCACGGGGGCGAGCTGCGTCTATCTGGACGTGACCCACAAGCCGAAGGGTTTCATGAAAGAGCGTTTTCCCTACATTTACGACACGCTCATGAAGTTCGGGCTCGATTGCGAGACCCAGCCGATCCCGGTGGTGCCCGCGGCCCACTACCAGTGCGGCGGCATTCTGACCGACGTGGCCGGGAAAACGACGGTCCGCGGATTGTTCGCGGTCGGGGAGGTCGGCTGCACCGGCCTGCATGGCGCGAACCGTCTGGCTTCCAACTCGTTGTTAGAGGGCAATGTGGTCGCCCGCCGCGCCCTGGAAGAAATGATGCGGCTCTATCCGCCCGGCAAGTTTGCTCCCGCCGCTCCGGAGATTCCGGCGTGGGAGCACGGCGATACCGCCGAGCCGGACGAGCTGGTGGTGATCTATCACAACTGGGACGAGATCCGGCGGCTGATGTGGGACTACGTTTCGATCGTCCGCACCGACAACCGCCTGCGCCGGGCGACGGCGCGGCTGAGGAATTTGAAAAAGGAGGTGCGCGAGTTTTACTGGGGCCACCGGGTGAACCCGGACATTCTCGAACTGCGGAATCTCGTGGCCGTAGCGGGGTTGATCGTCGAGTGCGCGACCCGCCGCAAGGAATCGCGCGGGCTGCACTACACGCTGGACCACCCGAACTCCGACGAGCGGTTGCGCGCGGACACGGTGCTGCGGAAATTTTAGGCTGTCGGGAGTAAGTCTAGAAGGGAAGATGGCTAACCACGGAATACACGGAATACACGGAAAAAG
>CAYXZE010000222.1:0-4912 GCA_964469395.1 uncultured Luteolibacter sp. | reverse complement strand
TTGTAAATTTGATCGACCTCGTATTTGAACGGCTCGGTCACATCGTGGCGGACGAGTTCGAAATAGGGATTCCCCATGAGATGGGCGATGTTGCGCTTCCGGCCGGTGAAAAAGTTATCGAGACAAATGATTTCATTTCCCTCGTTGAGAAGTCGTTCACAAAGATGGGAGCCGAGAAAGCCAGCCCCGCCGGTGATCAGAATGCGCATGCGGGAAACCCAGCAGCAACCCCGCGGCAAGGCAAGCCGGATACTGCGGAACCGCTCATTTGCAAGGTTCGGGATAGATTTACTCCCGGGAAGCGTAATGATTGCCCTCGCTGCAAAACACGCGCACGAGTATGTTTATTAAGCCTGAATTCAAAAACGTGAACCACGGAACACCCGGAATACACTGAAACGAAAAGAGTTACAGACAGGTGAACATTCACTCCAGAGGTGAGGTCCATCCACTTTATTTCTCCCTCTTTTTCCGTGTATTCCGTGGTTTCCCATCTTCCTTCTGACTTCCGCCACTTTCCTTTCATGTCCCGCCGCACCCTTTACACGACCTTCTCGACAATCGCCGCCGTCTCCCTCGGCGGGCTTGCGCTCGATCGCGACCGCCTCCACGCCGCCGAACCACGGCCCGCAAAGGAGACCCTGCCGGAACAGGTGTCCTTCAACGCCCACATCCGGCCGATTTTCTCGAACACCTGCTTCGCCTGCCACGGCTTCGACTCATCCCACCGCAAGGCGGATCTCCGCCTCGACATCCCGGAAGGCGCTTACGCGAAACTGAAGGACTCCGATGAATTCGCCATCGTCCCCGGCAAACCGGCGGAAAGCGCCATCTGGAAACGCATCATCTCGAAGGATCCCGATACCGTGATGCCGCCGCTGGATTTCCACAAAGACCTCACGGACACTCAAAAAGCACTCATCGGCCGCTGGATCGAGCAGGGCGCGAAATATGAACAACACTGGGCATTTTCCCCGATCGTCAAACCCGCCACGCCGACGATCACCAAAAACCCGGAAAACGCCGCCAACCCGATCGACACCTTCATCCTCGCCAAGCTGGAGGCGGAAAAGCTCGCGCCCTCCCCGCCCGCCGACAAGACCACGCTCCTGCGCCGACTCTCGCTCGACCTCACCGGCCTACCGCCCGGCCAGGCGGAAATCGACGCCTTCCTCGCCGATCAAAGCCCCGACGCCTACGCGAAACAGGTCGAGCGCCTGTTAGGCTCGCCACATTACGGCGAGCGCATGGCCGTGCCCTGGCTCGATGTCGTCCGCTTCGCCGATACCGTCGGCTACCACGGCGACCAGAACCAGCGCATCTACCCTTACCGCGACTACGTCATCAAGGCCTTCAACGACAACAAGCCCTTCGACCAATTCACCACCGAGCAGCTCGCCGGCGACCTGCTGCCAAACGCCACCGACGAGCAACGCATCGCCACCGGATTCCTGCGGCTCAACCTGATGACCCGTGAAGGCGGAGCCCAGGAAAAGGAATACCTCGCGAAATACGCGGGCGACCGGGTCCGCGCCGTCGGTGCCGCCTGGCTCGGCCTGACCACCGGTTGCAGCGAGTGCCACGACCACAAGTTCGACCCGCTCACCGCCAAGGATTTCTACGCCCTCGGAGCCTTCTTCGACGATGTCCGCCAATGGGGCGTCTATGCCAAATACAACTACATCAATATCCCGGAGCTGGTGGGATTCTCCAACAACTCCCCCTTCCCGCCGGAACTCTACGCACCGAGCGCCTCCACCCGGAAACGGCTGTCATCGCTTCAGGAGCAAGGCGTCGCGACGCTCGCCGCCTCCGCGAAAACCGACGACCCGGCCTTCCCGCAATGGCAGCAGCAAACCGCCGCCTTCCTCGCCGCCAATCCATCCGGCTGGGCCGTGCTCGCTCCCGGGGAAATCAAACCCGCCAAGACCACCCCGTCCGAAATCCTGCCGGATCGCTCCGTCCTCTTTTCCGGCCCGCCGGTGAAGGATGAAATCATCACCCTCCAGTTCGCACTGCCGGAAGCCGCCGTCCGCGCCTTCCGCCTCGAAGTGCTGCCGGATGAAAAAAACGCCGGCAAAGTTGGCCGCCAAACGAACGGCAGGTTCAGCGTCACCCCCGAGTTCGCCCTCGGGACCGCGAAACTCAAAATCGCATTTTCCCAAGCCGACCGCCGGACCCCGGCCGGATACAACAACGAAAACACCTGCTCGCCCCGCCTCGAAGCCCGCTGGACCTCCGCTCCCGCGCCGCTGGAAGAACCCGCGAACGCCGCCAGCCTCCCCCACCACGCGCTCTATCACCTCGCCACCCCGCTGCCCGCCGCCCGCGACCGCATCCTCACCGTCACCCTCGCCAGTGCCGACATCGGACGCGTCCGCCTCAGCACCACCCCCTTCGGAGACGCCGTGCCGGGATTCCCCAACGCCCTGCGTGCCGAACTCGCCGCCGCGCTCAAAACCGCGCCCGGACAAGCCGGCGAAGCCCAACTCCGCGAACTGGCCGCCGGTTGGCTCCTCGCCACCACGCCGGACGCGAAATTACCGGCACCCTACCTCGCCGTGCGAGATTCCATCCTCGAGTGCCGGGCCGGTTACGCCTGGTCCTTGATCGCACAGGCCGTGCCTCCCGATAAAATGCGGAAATCCCACTTGCTGCCGCGCGGCAACTGGGCCACCCCCGCCGAAGAAGTGCGGCCCGCCGTCCCCGAATTCCTGCCACAAACCTCGCTGGAGGGAAAAACCGGCCGCCTCACCCGCCTCGATCTCGCCAAATGGATCACCGCCCCCGAAAATCCCCTGCCCGCCCGCCAGTTCACCAACCGCCTGTGGAAACAATTTTTCGGCAAGGGCATTTCCAACGTCCTCGACGACCTCGGCAACCAGGGCGAATGGCCGTCCCACCCCCAGCTCCTCGACTGGCTCGCCGGCGAGTTCCGCGATTCCGGCTGGGACGTAAAACACATGGTCCGCCTCATCGTCATGAGCCACACCTACCGCCAGCGCTCCGCCGGACGCCCCGAACTCGCCGACCGCGATCCGGGCAACCGCCTCCTCGCCGAGCAATCCCCGCGCCGCCTCGACGCCGAGTTCATCCGCGACAACGTCCTCTCCATTTCCGGCCTGCTCCGCAACGAACTCATCGGCGGACCCAGCGTGAGACCCTATCAACCCGCAGGCTACTACTCGAACCTCATGTTCCCCCAGCGCGACTACCGCGCCGACACCGACGACCAGCAATACCGCCGCGGCCTCTACATGCACTGGCAGCGCACCTTCATCCACCCCATGCTCGGCGGCTTCGACGCGCCGAGCCGCGAGGAATGCGCCGCCGACCGCCTGCAATCCAACAGCCCCCAGCAGGCGCTCATCCTGCTCAACGACCCCACCTACGTCGAGGCCGCCCGCGCCTTCGCCCTGCGGGTGCTGGCCGGAAACCCCGCCGCCACCGACGAGGATAAAATCCGCGCCGCCATCCGCACCGCCCTCGGCCGGGACACCAAGGCCGTCGAGTTCAAATCCCTCGCCACCTTCCTCGCCGAACAACGGAGCCACTACACCGCCAACCCCAAGGACGCCGAAGCCTTCCTGAAAACCGGCCTCTCGGATCACGGCCGGAAACACCCGCCCGCCGAACTCGCCGCCTGGGCCCAGACCTGCCGCGTGATTCTCAACCTCCACGAAACCCTCACCCGCTACTGATGAAATGAAACACCCCTTCATTGAGCAATTCGAACGCCACCAACTCGACTGGAGCCGCCGCACCTTCCTCCAGCGCAGCTTCGCCGGCCTCGGCGGCCTCGCCTTCGCCCAGTTGATGGGCTCGGGCCGGAGCCTCGCCGCCCAAAGCCAGCTCGCCGGCATGCCCTTCATCCAGAGCCAGGGCGGCCTCCATTTCCCCGCCCGGGCGAAACGCGTCATCCACCTCTGCATGGCGGGCGGCCCCTCCCACTTGGAATCCTTCGATCCCAAACCTCAGCTCAACGCCCTCCACGGCAAGGAATTCCCCGCCTCCTTCACCGCCGGCCAGCAACTCGCACAATTGCAGGGCGCGAAATTGATCGCCCGCGGCTCGTTCGCGAAATTCAAGCCCCATGGCCAAAGCGGCATCGAAATCTCCGAACTCTTCCCGCACATCGGCTCGATCGCCGACGACATCTGTGTCGTTCGATCCATGGTCACCGAGCAGATCAACCATGACCCCGCGCACGCCTTCATGAACAGCGGCTCCATCCTCAAAGGCCGCCCGAGCATGGGCTCGTGGCTGCTTTACGGCCTGGGCGCGGAAACCCAGAACCTCCCCGGCTACGTCGTCATGGTTTCCCGCGGCTCCGATCCCGACCAGCCGATTTCCGCCCGCCAATGGAGTTCCGGCTTCCTCCCCAGCAAGTTCCAGGGCGTGCAGTTCCAGAGCCAGGGCAACGCCGTCCACTACGTCGGCAGCCCGGACGGCGTCTGCCAATCCACCCAGCGCCAGGTGATCGACGAGATCCGCCGCCTCAACGGCGTGCTCAACGAAAGCGTCGTCGATCCCGAAATCGAAACCCGCATGAGCCAGTATGAAATGGCCTTCCGCATGCAGACCTCCGTGCCGGAACTCACCGACATGAAAGACGAGCCCAAGCACATCCTCGACCTCTACGGCGTGAAGCGCCCCGGCGACGGCTCCTTCGCCAGCAACTGCCTGCTGGCCCGCCGCATGCTCGAGCGCGGCGTCCGCTTCGTGCAGCTCTATCACCGCGGCTGGGACCACCACGGCGACATCGAAAAGAAAATGAAGGAATCCGCCAAACTCACCGACCAGGCCTCCGCCGCGCTGGTGAAAGACCTGAAACAGCGCGGATTGTTAGAAGACACGCTGGTCATCTGGGGCGGCGAGTTCGGCCGCACGCCGATGGGCCAGGGCACCGGCC
>CAYXZE010000221.1:0-4914 GCA_964469395.1 uncultured Luteolibacter sp. | reverse complement strand
TCAATATTCAATCTCCCCATGCACGCCTTCCATCCATTCACAACCGAGCACTTCGCCGCGCTCGGCATCGGCGCGGTGGCGACGGCGGGTTTCATACTGGCCGGGCGGCGGGGCGGCGAGGCGCGGAAACGGGCGGCACGGGTGCTGGCGTGGATCAATCTGGCCGTTTATCCGCTCAGTTTGTTAGGCTGGTGGTCGCTGGATGCGGAGAAACCCATCGACAACCTGCTGCCGTTCCATCTTTGCGACATCGCGGCGATCACGGCCGGCATCGCCCTGCTGACGAAGCGTCCGCTGTTCTGCGCGTTGACGTATTTCTGGGGCCTTGCGGCCACGTTGCAGGCGCTTCTAACGCCCGCCATCACCGTCGGCTTCCCCGCCCTGCCGTTCGTGATGTTCTTCATCCACCACTTCGCGGTGGTGACGGCGGCGCTGTATCTGCCGATCGTGGACGGCTGGCGGCCCAGGCTGCCGTTCTGGAAAGGGCCGCTGGAGGTTTACGGCTGGTCGATCGTCTATCTGGCCTTCGCGATGACCGCGAACCGCCTGCTCGGCAGCAACTTCGCCTTCGCCTCGCGCCCGCCGGACAACCCGAGCCTCATCGACCACCTTGGCCCCTGGCCGTGGTATCTGGTCTCGATGCAGGCGCTCGCCCTGGTGTTCTTCTTCCTGCTCGCGCTGCCATTCGCGCGAAAAAGCCACCGCAGTCCCTTGGAATGATTTCTCCCGCCTGACGGATGAAATCAACCGACCGTCCCACACGACCTATCAGACTTGACCGAAAAACCACCGATCCCTCCCAGCCAGCCACCCCGCCCATGTCCCAGCCCTACCTCTCGCTCGAAGCCGAACTGCACGATGCCTTTTGGGAAGCGGAGGACGACGGTTCCGAAGTGCGGCTGATGGCGGCGTTTCTCGAAAAATTCCCGGGTCCGGCACTGGAGATCGGCGCGGGTTCCGGGCGGTTGATGTTCCCGCTGGTGCGAATGGGCCTGGAAGTCGAGGGACTGGAACTCTCCCGCGACATGCTGGAGCTGGGAAATGCCCGTGCCCTGCGCCTGGGCATCCGCCCGGTCATGCACGAGGGCGACATGGCGGACTGGAGCGACGGCCGGAAATTCTCCTCCCTGTTAGCCCCGGCATTCACCCTGCAACTGGCGTCCGATCCGGAGGCCGCGCTGCGCCACTGGCACGGACTGTTGGAAAACCACGGCGGACTCTATCTGACCGTGTTCATGCCCTACGCGGAGCTCCTGGGCGACCTGCCGGAAAACCAGTGGTATGAGGATCACGCGGTCACGCTGCCGGACGGCCGCAAAGGCCTTTTGGAAACCCGCCACCGGCTGGACCGGACGCGCCAACTCGTCAAACGCGAACACCGCTACACCCTTTCCGGCGACCCGCCGCTGACACATCACTCGCGGCAGACCGTCCGCTGGTTCGAGCACGCGGAACTTCTCGCGCTGCTGGCCGCCTGCGGCTTCCGCGTGGATCGGTTCCTTGTCGATTTCGATCCCGGACGCATCGTGACGGATCCGGATCGAATCGATTTCGACGGAATCCTAACCTACCACGCCACCCGGATGCCCTGAAAAATTCTTAACTTTATGAAAGAATTCCGGATGGCCATTCTTGACGGACGGGACGCAACCACCCTATGACCCTTGCCGTGCCAAGGAATTTCATATTGCTCGCGACGCTGGGGACCTTAACGACATCCGCATTCTGTCAGGATTGGGGACGCGAAGACGTCGGTTTCGAAAGCATCCAAAGCCGCGCCCGGGATCTCGCGAACAAGCCGTTCGTCCCTCCCGCCCAAAGCCTTCCGGCCTGGATGAACGATCTGACTTACGACCAATATCGCGACATCCGTTTCAATCCGAACCAGGCGCTGTGGGCCACCGAGAAACTCCCCTTCCGCGCGATGTTTTTCCATCCCGGCTCCAACTTTCGCGAGCCGGTGGTGCTCAATGAGTTCACCAGCACCCACCAACAGAAAATCCGTCTGGCGGAAGCCTATTTCAACTACGGCCCGCTGGTCAGCAAGCGCGGCGACCTGCCTGCCGACGGCGGATTCTCGGGTTTCCGGCTCCACACTCCGCTGAACAAGCCGGAGCTGTTCGATGAGCTGGCCTCCTTCCAGGGCGGCAGCTACTGGCGGGCCCTCGGGAAAAACCAGCACTACGGCATCTCGGCACGCGGCATCGCGGTCGATACCGGCGCGGAGGGCGTGGCCGAGGAATTCCCGAGTTTCCGCGAGTTCTGGCTGCGCAAACCGGAAGCGAACGCCACCCAGGCCGTCGCTTACGCATTGCTCGACGGCCCGTCCTATTCCGGTGCCTATCAGTTCAAGATCAGCCCCGGCAATTCCACCATCATCGACGTGAAGGCCGTCCTGTTCGCCCGCCGCGCCGTGCAACGCCTGGGCATCGCCCCGATGTCGAGCATGTTCTGGTTCGGTGAAAACTCCAAACGCCGCTTCGACGACTTCCGCCCCGAAGTCCACGACTCGGACGGCCTCGCGATCCGCACCGGCACGGGCGAACGCATCTGGTGCCCGCTTTCGAATGACTCCGGGAAACTGGAGCTCCATCAGTTCGACATGGAAAAATGTGTCGGCTTCGGCCTGCTGCAGCGCGACCGCCGTTTCTCCTCTTATGAGGACGCGGAAGCCTCCTATCACCTCCGCCCGTCGCTGTGGATCGAGCCGACCTCGGAATGGGGTGCCGGCCGCGTCGTGCTGATGGAAATCCCGACAACCAACGAACATCTCGACAACACCGTGGCCCTCTGGGAACCCGCAAAAACCCCTCAGGCAGGTGATCGGGTTGAATTCAGCTACCGCCAGCACTGGACCTCCGACGCGGATCCCGCCCTGGCTGACGGCCATGTCGTGGCCACCCGCACCGGCATCCTCGACCCGACAAAGGAAGAACGGACCATGATTGTCGAGTTCGCGGGAACCACCCTCGGTCAGACGAGCGATTCCAAGCCGGTTGCCATCGTCGAGGCCGTCGGCGCCGGAGCGGACAAAGTCAAAATCCAAAACGTGACCACCCAGCCGCTTCCGGAATCCCGCTGGCGTGTCGCGTTCCAGCTCGCGCCGTCCGCAGAGGGCGGCAAGCTGGCGGACATCGGCCCGGTCCAACTTCGATGCTGCCTGAAACGCGGAGACAATTTCCTCACTGAAACATGGGTTCACCGCGTCACTCCTTGAATGCCCTGCAGCCGCTCTGCGAGAGCGATCTCAGCGAGTGGGAGGAAGCCTATGCCGCCGTGGAGGCCTATCTTCTGGCCCTGCGCCTGAAAAACCGCCTGCTCATCGCCGAACTCGTCCGCGGCATCCTCCTGCGGGCCTCGGACCGCCGGACCACCGAGCCGGATACGCCGCCCCGCTTCATCGCCATGGAGGAAGCCCTGTCCGAAGTCGCCGAGTGGACACAGGACGTGCTCGACGTGCCATTGGAAAACCGCCGCCTCGCCGCGCGGGGCCGCCTCGCCCTGCTGCTCGCCGGCATGCCCGGCCACTGGCAGAGCGTCTTCCTGACACCCGCGCCGTGGCCGCCCGAATTCGTCGTGGCCATGAAAAAATCCTACCTCGCCGCCGGCCCGCAATTCGCGGAACTGACCATGATTCCCAAACCTCTCGAACTCAACGTCATCGGCAGCGGAGCCGCCCAGTGGTGGGAAACCATGGACCGCCGCCCGATCATGCGCCTGATGTTCACCGGCTTCATCGTGGGCCTGATCCTCGTCGGCGTCTGGTTCTTCCTTTTCTGATGGAAAACTGATGGAAAATCCCGCTTCACCAACCCGCGAGTCCACCCCGCGATTTTTCAGCCGCTCGCAAACGGTCCTGCGCCGCACGCTGTTCTTCGGCAGCGTCCTCATCGTGAACATCGCCGCCACCCTCTGGCTGGCCGACCTGTTCTGGCGGATGGGTTTCCAAAAGGCCCACTATCCGCTGCTGGCGATCTTCGTGGTCCTCAACGGCCTGCTGGTGCTCGGCTCGTTCCACGCGATCTGCGGCGCGATCGACATGCTGCTCGGCCGCAAGCGGGCCGTGCGGATCAGCAAACTGGCCGATGAAAAAACCGGTCCGCTGCTCAAGCGCCACGCCGTCGTCATCCCGGTTTACAACGAGGACAGCGTGAAAGTCTGCGCCCGCATCGAGGCCATCTACCGCTCCATCCAAGCCACCGGCAATCTCGACTCGTTCGACTTCTTCATCCTCAGCGACACCCGCGACCTCGACCTGTGGGTCATGGAGGAAACCTCGTGGACCAACCTCTGCCGCCGGCTCGACGGCTTCGGCCGGATCTACTACCGCCGTCGTAAAACCAACGAAAACCGCAAGGCCGGCAACATCGGCGACTTCGTCCGCACCTGGGGCGGCGGCTACGAGGCCATGCTCGTCCTCGACGCGGACAGCCTGATGGATGGCGCGGACATCGTGAAAATGACCCGCATCATGGAAGCCTATCCGCGGCTGGGAATTCTCCAGACCCCGCCGAAGCTGATCCGCGGCTCCTCCATTTTCACCCGCCTCCAACAGTTCGCGATGCGGCTTTACGGCCCGCTGTTCATCCGCGGCCTGAATTTCTGGCAGCTCGACGGCGGCAGCTACTGGGGCCACAACGCGCTCATCCGGATGAAACCGTTCTCCGAATTCTGCGAGCTTCCCGCGCTCCCGGGGCGCGAGCCGTTCGGCGGGCGCATTCTCAGCCACGACTTCGTCGAGGCCGCGCTCATGGTCAGCCAGGGCTGGGAAGTCTGGCTCGCCTGGGACATCGAGGGCACCTTCGAGGAAGCGCCGCCGACATTGGTGGACCACCTCATCCGAGACCGCCGCTGGTGCCAGGGCAACCTCCAGCACATGTGGCTCATCTTCGCCCGCAAGCTGCCATTTTCCGT
>CAYXZE010000220.1:0-4925 GCA_964469395.1 uncultured Luteolibacter sp. | reverse complement strand
GAAGGCTGGCCGATCATCGGCGTGCCGAAAACCATCGACAACGATCTCAGCGCCACCGCGTTCACCTTCGGTTTCGACAGCGCGGTTTCCACGGTGGTCGATGCCCTCGACCGCCTTCACACCACCGGGGAAAGCCACAAGCGCGTGATGGTCCTGGAAGTGATGGGCCGCCACGCCGGCTGGATCGCGCTCTGGGGCGGCATCGCGGGAGGGGCCAATGTGGTTCTTTTGCCGGAAATTCCCTTCTCGTTTGAAAAAATCGCCGCGTTCATCAACTCGCGCGACGAGCAAGGCTACCACAGCACGCTCGTGGTCGTCGCCGAAGGCGCGATCATGCCCGACGGCGACATCGTCACCATCGACGCGAACTCCGCCGGAGAAGTCCGCCTCGGCGGCATCGGCGAGCGGGTCGCCAAGCGCATTCAGGAACTGACCGGCAAGGACACCCGCGCCTGCACGCTCGGCCACCTCCAGCGCGGCGGCGCGCCGACGTCGCTCGACCGCATTCTCGGCATGCGCTTCGGCGTGATGGCGGTGAAACTCGCGGAACAGGGCGCTTTCGGCCGGATGGTCAGCTATCAGTCGTATCACGTCGATTCCGTGCCCATCGAGGAAGCCGTCCACCAGCTCCGTCTTGTCGAACCGGGCAGCGAAGTCGTCCAGGCCGCGCGGGCGGTGGGCATTTGTCTGGGGGATTGAGGAAGTTTTCAGTTTCAAGTTTTCCATTTTCAGGAATACCCTCCCGCCGCGCGCCTTTCAGTTTCCTCGCTGAAAATCTCCACCTGAAAACCAGTAGCTTTTTCCCATGTCCTCCGATCCACTTCTCCAACTTCTCCGTCGCAAGGCCCGCATCAGTGACCGTGAACTCGCCGACCTTCTTTCCCTGGATCAGGCGGCGATTGCCGCCCGCATCGCCAATTGGGAGGCCGACGGCATCATTATGGGCTATCACGCGGTGATCGATCCCGAGGCCACCGGCGACACATCCGTTTCCGCCTTCATCGAGGTGAAAGTCACGCCCGAGCGCGGCGGCGGGTTCGACCGGCTCGCCATGCGCGTCGCCCGGTTCGACCAGGTCGTTTCCTGTTATCTGGCGAGCGGCGGTTACGATTTGATGGTCGTCGTCGAAGGTGCCGACCTGCGCGAAGTCGCGCGCTTTGTTTCCGAAAAACTCAGCTCGCTCGACGGAGTGATTTCCACCGCCACCCATTTCCGGCTCAAGACCTACAAGGAAAACGGTTTCGTCTTCGAGCGCGCGACGGCCACGGAGCGGCTGGCGGTTTCGCCGTGACGGGGTGGATTTCCGGCTCACCGCACGGTGGGGGACATGGCGAAAAGTCCGTGCGTGGCCTTGTAAGCGTTGTCCAGAGTCATCCGCTTGAGCTCATGACCCGCGCCCCATGAGTCGCTGAACAGGATGTGGCCGGTCTTGTCATTGTAGCCGATGATCATCCGCATGTGGCCGCCGCCGGCCTGTTGGGCGATGGCCGGCTCCTCCGGATAGATTCCCAGGGCCAGTCCCCACAATAGAGGGACGCCGTCGTCGATGTATTGATGAATCATCTTGGCAAACTGTGCCCCGCGCACCGGCTTGCCGATCGTCATCTTGCGTTCCTCGACATCCACGAGCTGTTGCCCGGTGCTCATGGCCAGGATCTTGAAGCGCGTCTTGAAACGGTAGTCGATTTTCCCGAGAGCCTCCGCCATTGCCAGCGTGCTGGTTCCTTTCTTCGCGTCGGTTCCGGCCACTTGGGCGATCTGGTGCTGGTCGGCGGGGATTCCGTAATATTCGAAAAGCCGCTGGACCGAGGCCACCACGCAGTAACCTTTCGGTCCTTGATCGACCATCGGGATGCCTTTGATGAACACGTCGCCATTGGCGGACTTGGTTACATTTTTCGGCAAATCCGAGAGTTTCGCCGCCATGGAACGCCCTTGGAAGGCCGCGGCGAATACTCCTTTCACGTCGCGCGGGGCGATTTTCAGGCGGAGAAACTCCACCTTGCCCCGCGCCGCTTCGGGATTGTGTTCCAGGATGGCCATGCCGCGCGGAGAAACCCAGATCCAGCCTTCCGCGAGCAATCCCTGGGTGGAATCCGACTTCCGCGAGGAAGGGCGGACTTGCAGCAATTCGCTCGTTTTCTTGCCGCAAAGCTTGAGTCGGTTCTGGAAATCCTCCGTTCCGATTTCCCCCGAGTCGCCCCGGTTGTAGAGTGAAAACGTGATGCCGTTGAGTTTCCCGTCGAGGAAATCCACCACCACCTCTTCCGCCGTCAGCTCGCCGCCGAAGAGTTTCATGTCTAACGAAAGATTGGCGTAAGGCCGCTTCATGAATACGGCGCGGTCCCGCGAGGTGGTCATCCATGCGAAGTAGGGATTTTTTTCCACCTCCACGCCCTTTGGCGCCGCGAAGGCCGCATCCAGGCGGTCGGGCGTGAGGCTCCACACGTCCGGAATCGCGGTGAGCGTGTCGAGCGGGCAGAGCAGCCGGCCGGCGCGCATTTGTTGGGCAAAGGCGCTGGCTTTGGCGGCGTCCTCACCCTCCGGCTTCGGGGCGGCGGGTTGACCCGCAGCCAGGCCGAGCGAAGCGATGAAAAGAGCGGCGAGGGAAGCCGCTCGTTGAAGGGGGAATCCGGAAAAGGTCGGCATGGCGCTTTCAGCAAACACCGCAGGTTCCACGTTGCAACCCTGAAAAAATTGCCATTGCCGATCACGGCTAAAGTTTTTTCCGGAAGTTGGCGGGTGCCGGAGTTCGGTTCCGCGCATGTGGCGGACCCTTCGGGATGAGGCCGGCTCATTGTGGAAACCGAAACTCCGGGCGGGGTGGTATGCCGTCCGCTTGAGAGAGGGGGGTATGAAAACAGTCGGATTTTTGTTGGACATGGATGGCGTGATTTATCGGGGGAACCAGTTGATCCCGGGGGCGGATCGGTTTGTGGCGCGGTTGCGGCGTGAAGGGATTCCCTTTCGTTTTTTGACGAATAACTCGCAGCGCACGCGCCGGGATGTGGCGTTGAAGCTTTGCCGCCTGGGTCTGGAGGCGGATGCGGACGATGTGTTCACCTGTGCGATGGCGACGGCGCGGTTCCTGGCGAAACAGAAGCCGGGTGCGACGGCTTATGTCATCGGCGAGAACGGTCTGGCCGCCGCGCTTCACCACAATGGCATCACGGTGGTGGATGATGATGCGGACTATGTGGTGGTGGGCGAGGGGCGGACGCTCAATTTCGAGATGATCGAGCGGGCCTTGCGTTTGATTGAAAAAGGCGCGCGGCTGATCGCCACGAATCCGGACGCGACCTGCCCGACGGATGCCGGGACGCGGCCGGGTTGCGGGGCGATCGTGGCGATGCTGGAGAAAGCAACCGGTCGCGAGGCTTTCTCGGTGGGCAAACCGAGCGGGGTGATGATGCGGATGGCACAGTTGGAGCTTGGTGTCCGGGCGCACGAGACGGTGATGGTGGGCGATACGATGGAGACGGATGTTTTGGGCGGGGTGGGCATGGGCTACCGGACGGTGCTGGTTTTGAGCGGGCACACGAAGGTAGAGTCGCTGCATCATTACGCGTATCGGCCGGACTGGATCATCGAGTCGGTGGATCACATGCCGGAGGAGCTTTTTTACTCCGAGGGGGCGCTGGCCGGGATGGCCTGAGATCAGGTTTTCTCCATGGCGGAATGGATTCAACCACGGATGGAAGGAGTGAAAAGGGAGGGAGGGGGATGTCCTGATGTGAGGATTGAACTCTCCGTGAACTCCTTTTCCACTCCTTCCCTCGGTGGTTGAATCCGGTGTGGATGGCTTGCGACGAGACGGCGGGCGTGCAGGATTTCGGGATGACGGATTGGGAGAATCGCTATCAGAAAGGAGGCGTGCCGTGGGAAAAGGGCGGAGCCGCGCCACCGTTGGTAGCGAATGTGAATCCGGGAGACGGGATTCCATTCAGGTGCCAGATGGACGCGGCAGCGTTTTGGAGTGCGGCGGTTTCCGCCGCTTTCCGAAACGGATTGACCGGACCATAACCCTGAATGCCCCGAAAGCCCGACAAGCTGCATGCCAATGCGAATCCGCCAGGATTGACCCTGTTCCCCAGCGTTGATCTTAAAAGCTGTTAGCCGAGCGTTCAGAACGGAGCGTGACGAAAAACCCTTACCCATCGCCATAACAAATATACGAGCCAAAGAACAAGAACTGCGCCGGAGAGATAGTTGCGTTCAATCAAGTGGTTGATTTCCGACCGATAAATCCTATCCCACTCCTCTGGAGTAACCCTTTCCACCGTTAACATTCTTGATTCCAATGAACCCTTCATGAGCACGTATTTAATACAAACGGTGAACCCCCAAAATAAGGTTCCGGCCAGCAGGACTTTTGCTTTAAAGCTATTTTTCTTGGGCTGCATTCTTTTGGAGGCACAGGATCCTACTTGCTTCCGCAGACCTGGCCCATCCGGAATTCCAAAGACTTCCGGCCACCATTGGTTTCAAATATCGCATCGCCGTCATCGCCGCGCACCATCACATGGTAGATCGCGCTGGGATGTGGGAATTGGATGGGGAGTGCCATGTCCGAATCTGGCCGCGCCAGCCTCCGTGAACAAGTCAAATGTGATTTCGCGAGGCCCGCCCCCGTTCACGCGGCAGCGTTTTGGAGTGCGGCGGTCTCCGCCGCTTTCCGAAACGGATTGACCGGACCATAACCCTGAATGCCCCGAAAACCCGACAAGCTGCATGCCAATGTGAATCCGCCAGGACTGACTTCATTCATAATGACCCCATTCACATGACGCGGGGGTTCCGTTCCGGTCTCTGCCAGATCAATTAAAAATAGGAAAATCTAGGACTGACCCCGTTCATGTTTACTCATAATCAAAATCACAGCCATCCCACAGACTGGGCATGGCGCGCCCTAAGCCTTGAGTTTT
>CAYXZE010000219.1:0-4936 GCA_964469395.1 uncultured Luteolibacter sp. | reverse complement strand
TCACCGCCATCCAGCAACGCCGCCAATATTTCATCGATCGGCACGCTGGCGATGACCGTGAATTTATCACTCAGCGCATAAGGCAGGATCAGCTTGTCGCCGTGCAGCAGCGAGCCGCAGCTATAAACCACGTTTGGCACATACCCCTCGCGCTCCAGCCCCTCGGGAGAAAGCAGCGGACGGCGCAGGCGGCCGATGACCTTGGTGGGATCCTCCAGATCCAGCAGCACCGCGCCGATGCAATACTTCCGCATCGGCCCGACACCGTGGGTGATCACCAGCCAGCCCGCCGAGGTCTCGATGGGCGATCCGCAATTTCCCACTTTCACCGATTCCCATATCTCCGCCGGGCGCATGAGGATTTGCGGATCATTCCAGAAATGGAGATTGTCCGAGAACATGATGAATAGATTCTCGTCATCCTGCCGCGAAAGCATGGCATAGCGGCCGCCGACGCGCCGGGGAAACAGCGCCATGCCCTTGTTCTGCACCGCGCCGCCATTGAGTGTCAGAACCCGGAAATGCAGGAAATCCTGCGTCTCGATGAACTGCGGTAAAATCGCGCGGCCATTGTAGGCGGTGTAGGTGGCGTAATACATCACCGTGCCGTCGTCCTCGGAAAAGCGGACGAAGCGCGCGTCCTCGATGCCGTTGCTCTCGTTGAGGGAAACCGGAAAGATGATGCGCTCGCCGATGCCCAGCCTGGGCGAAAAGCACAACTCGTAGTTAGAGTCCGCGAGCCACTGGACGCATTCGAGCGTGCGCTTGAGCTCGTGATTGCCCGGATGGTTTTCCTGGCGCACCAGACGCACGCTTTTCTCCAGATCGCTGCGGGTGAACTCCTCGTCGAGCGGCTCCACCACCGCGGTCGCATAGTCGTTGTCGAAACCCATTTCATGAAACTTCAGGATGAAACTCTTTTTCCGATAGGTCGGGTTCGGCACGATCTTCGGCAATGTCACATAACGGGAAACCGGATCGAGCGAGATTTTCCCGTCCGCAGCGACGACTCCCGAGCGGAACTCAATGGAGGAAATGTGCCCTTCCCCGGTGGCCCGCAGGCTCATGATGAACCGCAGCCCGCCCGCCTCCACCCCGCTCTGGTCGGGATGCGCGACGATGGAGGGATTGAACAAGGCGGCGGATTCCAGCGAGTATTCCCCGGAAAACAACGCGCCGACCAGCAACTGCCGCAGGCGGGAAAGCGGGCGCTGGGTGAAGATGTGCGGCCGCACTTTTTCATAATGATCCAGTAACAGATCCGCAATGTCATAGTGCCGCTCCTCGAATTCCCGCTTCACGGCCTCCAGCTCCACGGCGACCTCATCCTCGGTCAGGGCGAGCGCGCGCCCGAGAATCGCGGTGACGCGCAACGGACTGTTAGGAATGAACGGGCGGATGATCACCCGCGCGCAATCCGGCAACAGGGTGACTTCATGGCGGTGGAGCTGGATGGCTTTCATACGGAAATGAGGGATGAGGGTGTTACAAGATGCTCCGCGTGTTTCATTTCCGCCAGTGACAAATGAAACGCCAGCGAGGACTCGGCCCCCTGGTTGGCGTTGACACGGTCCGGGTGCAGGCCGTCGCCGCAACCGCCGGTGGAGGAGTCATAAAGCGGCAGGCCGAGATCGTTGCGGCCGAGAAACCACTCGAACGCGCGCCTGGCCTCGCCCGTCCAGAACGGGTCGCGCGTGTTCAGATAAGCCTCCAGACAGGCGGACACCATCGCCTGCGCCTCCACCGGCTGCTGGTCGAAGTCGGCGCGGGCTCCATCCTTGGTATAGAAGCCGTTGCTGCCGATCGGCCGGAAGTGCCCCTGCTGGGTTTTCTGCAGGGACACCAGCCAGCGCAGGGATTTGAGGCCGATTTCCAAAGCCTCGGGATGCGGCATCCATCTGCCGCTCATGATCAGGGCCTGGCACAGGCGGGCGTTGTCATAAGTCGCGCTGACTTCGAACCACGGCCAGTCCTCGGTCGCGTAGCCCCGCCAGAGATCCACCAGCTTTTCTGTTAATATCTCACGGGCGGCCAGAGCCCCGGCGTGGTCGGAAAAACTCCGCAGGAATTCGTGGATGCCGATCAGCGCGAACGCCCACGCCCGCGGCGAAGTGAACGACTCCGCCACCGGCAGGCCGCGCTCGAAGAGCTGCACGCACAACTGCCGGTGTCCCGCATTGTGGGAGCGCCCCGCCCCCACGCCCAGCGCCCACAGCGCCCGGCAATGACTGTCCTCGCTGCCATGCACCTCCAGCCACTGCCGCCCGTGACTCATGAAATTGCGGAACCGCCCGGTGTCATAGTCCAGCGCCGCCGCCAGAAAGGCCAGATAACCGGTGGCGTGATGATCGAGCATTCCCGGCTCTTCTAACAAATTGCACAGAATGAACGCCCGCGCGTTGTCGTCGGTGCAATAGCCCTCGTGGAAATTCGGCACGTTGAAAATGGCGTGCTGGAAAATCCCGGTGCCGTCGCTCATCCGCATGATGTGATCGAGCCGCAGCGGCGGCAGGCCGTAGGCCCTGCTGACCAGCGACCGGCTGGCGAGCGCCGTGCGGGAAGCCGCCTTGCGGTCCGCCCGCGCCTGTTGGAACGAGTCCAGATACCGCCCCGCCACGGCCGGCCAGATCATCTCCCGCCCGAGCTGATACGCCTCGCGGCGGGTGCGTTCCATCCGCGCCGGATCATCCAGAAACGCGCGCACGCCCCCGGCAATCGCCTGAGAATCCCGGAACGGCACCAGAATCCCCCGGTCGTCCCCCAGCAGTTCACGCGCGTGCCAATACGGCGTGGACACCACCGCCCTGCCCGCGCCGAACACATACGCCAGCGTGCCGGAGGTGATTTGCGCCTCGCTGAGATACGGCGTCAGGTAAATATCCGTCGCCCCGATGAACTCGGTGAGCTCGTCCGCGGATACGAAACGGTTGTAAAATATCACCTGTTCCTTCACCCCGCGATCCTCCGCCAGCCGCGCCAGTTTCAGCCGGTAGCTCTCGCCCTCGCGCGCCAGCAAATGCGGGTGAGTCGCCCCCAGCACCAGATAGACCACGTCCGGATGCCGCCGCACGATTTCCGGCAGCGCCTCGATGACATGCTCGATTCCCTTGCCGGGACCTAACAACCCGAAGGTCAGCAACACCTTCTTTCCCTCCAGCCCGAACTGCCCTTTGAAACCATCCGGCTCCGCGAAGGGAACATCCGGAATGCCGTGCGGGATCACGTCAATCTGCGAGTCCGCCACGCCATACGTATCGCGCAGAATTTCCGCCCCCTTGCGCGCCATCACCACCAGCCGGTCGCTGCGCGAAATCAACTCCTCCATCACCTTGCGCTGCGCCGGATCGGGATTCTGCAACACCGTGTGCAGCGTCGTCACCACCGGCATCCGCACCTCCTTGAGCAAGGCCAGCAAATGACTGCCCGCGGACCCGCCATAAATGCCGAACTCGTGCTGCACGCAAAGCACTTCGGTATTGTTGAAATTCAAGAAATCCGCCGCCCGCCGATAGGAATCCAGATCCTTCTCCAACAGTTCGAAGCGCACCCGCGGCGGATACCGGTAACCATCCGCCCGGTCATTCACCGCCCCGGCAATGCACTCCGCCTCGGGAACCGCCGTGGCCACCGCCTCGCACAAATCGCGCGTGAACGTCGCGATCCCGCAACGTCTCGGCTCGTATCCGCCCACAAAGGCGATCCGCCCGGGCAAAGCGATCCCGCTCAAAGCCTCCCTCCTCTGTACACAATTTCAGCCATCCCTCACCAAACCCTGTTGAGGCAAGAGTGCAACTTATTTCATAATCTCCAACCGCAGATCCTCCGAGTTCGCCCGCAGTTCGGGGGCATACATCGCTTCCGCAGTCGCGGGGAGGGCTTTGTAAATGCCGGGAGCCTCGGCGCGGAGTTGATAGCGCAGAGTGTTGGTTCCACGGGGCAGCGCGCGGATGAAAAAGTCCACCGTCTGATCGCGCGGCTCCATGTAGGCGCTCAGGCCGACGCCGTAGCCGATCCCGCCACCGACGTAGCCGCTGAGCGCGTCGATCGCCTCAAAGCCCGCGGCTTTCGCATCCGAGAAGATGAGGTATTCGTAGTCATTTTTACTTTCCAGGATCAACTCCACCTCCACCCGGTCGCCGGAGGCGATCTTGGAGCCGTCGGCTAACAACTCTCGGCGGAAGTGCTCCACCTGTTGCTTCGCGATCAATCCGCCGGCATCGGGCACTTCGGTTTCCTTCTCCAGCGCGATGAGTTTGGAAATGCGGCGGCTGACTTTCACCTCCAGCCCGGCGGCGCGGAGCTTGTCCTCAAGGGTGAAGACTTCCAGATAGGCGTTCGCGTAGAGCGTGCCCTTGCCGGATTTTTTCAGCTCGATGTTATGCCTGCCGGTGGCCACGGCATCGCCTGTTAGAGTAACGCCACCATCGAAGGTGAAAAGGTTTTCCCGGTTGATGGAAACCTTGCGCAGCGATTTGCCATCCAGCAGGACCTCCACTTCCATTTCCGGCGCGTCCTCGCCGCTGGCCTTGAAATAGCTGGCGATGGCCTCGATGGCGTAGGCGGTGTCGCGCGTGGATTCCCAGTAAGTCGCGTGCTTGCGGTTGTTCACCAGATATTTCACCAGGCCGCGGGTATCGGCGTCCTGCGGTTTTACGGCGGCGAGCAGCTTGAGATACCAGGCGTGAGCCTCCACCTCGCTGCCATACCAGTTCCACCAGTAATTGGTGTTCTGGAGATCCAGATAGGTGGTTTGGTTTTCCGCGTCGCGCTTGAGGAATTGTGAAATCATTTTCATGATCTCGTCGCGCCGCGCCTCGTCGCCCTTGCGATGGTGTTCGAGACCTAACAGGCACTTGGCATAAACCGGCAGGTCGAGCCGGTCGCGGTGGAGGAATGCGAGCATCGGCTCCGAATCGCGCTTCGCCTCGCCAAGAAC
>CAYXZE010000218.1:1558-5018 GCA_964469395.1 uncultured Luteolibacter sp. | reverse complement strand
AGACCCGCGCTCCTGATCACGGTTCCTCCACACTCTCCTCGATCACCTCGTCCTCGCGGACGGGAATCGCACGGATCACGCGGGGTTCCTCGGAGGGTGGCGGCGTGTCCTCCATTCGCTCCGCCGGTTCCTCCTCTTCGCCGGTTTCCAACGGCTCCACCGGGATCGCCTTCAAAACACCATCGACGGAAGGCACGGCATCCGGGTCCACGGGAATCGCAGCCGGAGCATCCTTCATCGCGGCTTCATCGACCACGATCATCGCCTTCTTCGGCGGCGCGATGTCGTCCTTGATGTCGTCCTTAATGCCTTCGAAAAACTTTTTCACCATCGGCGCCGCCATCCGGCCGCCGGAAACGGTTTCCCCGGGACGGCCTTCATAGAGAACGGCGAAGGAGTATCGTGGATTGTCGAGCGGCAGGAAACCGGCAAACCAGGCGAGGCGCTGTTTTTTGGATTGCGGTCCCCATTGGGCGGTGCCGGTTTTTCCGCACAGCGTGGTGTAGCTGAGTTGCGCGCTTTGGCCGGTGCCGCCACCGGCGTTGACGACGTCGCTCATGCCCTGGCGGACGATGTCCACCGCCTTGCCATCGACCCCCAGCCAGGTCTTGCGCTCGGGAAGCGCCGCCTGGGTGACACGGCCGCGGGTGTCCTGGACCTGGCGGATGAGCTGGAGCTTCGGCAGCGCGCCGCCGTTGGCGATGCCGGCCATGGCCTGCGCGACTTGCAGCGGCGAGGCGAGCAGACTGCCCTGGCCGATGGACAAGTTCGCGGTGTCGCCATCGAGAATCCGGCGCTTTTCGTTTTTGAGCATCCACTCGTCATTCGGCACCAGTCCCGGACTTTCCCCGATGAGCGGCAGACCGGTCCGCGAGCCGAAGCCGAGGCGGCGGGAAAGATTGAGGAAAGCCGCCGGGCCGACGTCGATGCCGACCTGATAGAACCAGGTGTTGCACGAGCGGGCGAGCGCGCGCTTCACGTTGATCGAGCCCTCGGGGGTCTTGCTCCAGTTGTTGAAAGTGGCGCGGCCGATGTTGATCGCCGCCGGGCAGTAAATGGTGGAGGTTTCCGTGACCTTGCCGTTGTTGAGCGCGGCGAGTGCCACGATCGGCTTGAACGAGGAGGCGGGCGGATAAGCGGACTGGAACGCCCGGCCGAAAAGCGGTTGGGAAGGGTCCGCCTCAAGCGCCTTGAAATCCGCCTCGCTGATGCCGGGGATGAAATTGTTAAGATCGAACGACGGTCGCGAAGCCATCACCAGCACCTCGCCGGTGACCACGTCGATCACGATGAAGGCCCCGCGCCGGCAGCCTTCGCGCAGCGTTTTTTCGGCGAGTTTCTGCCAGGAAAGATTGAGGGTGGTGACGATGGTGCCGCCGGGGCGCGGGCGCTTGACCTGCTCTTCGAGCAGCTTGTTCCCGCTCTCGTCGAACAGCAGGCGCTTCATGCCGGGATCGCCGGTGAGCTGGGTGTTGAAGAGTTTCTCCAAGCCCGCGCGGCCTTCCGTTTCCTCCCACATGGGTTCATTGAAATTGATCGGACCGGTCGGCAATTTTCCGACACTGCCGGAATAACCAATGATGTGGGCGCCGATCTCGCCGTGCGGATAGCTCCGGCAGTAAATGGGATGCAGGATCAGGCCGGACGTGAGCTTGGTTTCGATCGCGCGGGCTTCCTTTTCATCCATCTGGTCGGAAACCAACAGCGGCAGCCAGCGGCGGTGGCGGTAGTGGTCGAAAAGTTCGTCGTCGGTTTTTGAAATCGGTTTCTTTACGAGGGGCTGGAGCGCGTCGAGCCGGGTGCGCGCCCACTGGATGACGAAATTCCGGTCGGCGTTTTCAAACTGGCTGAACTGCAGGGCGACCTGATAGGCCACGCGGTTCTGCGCGATCGGCTCCCCTTCCCGGTCCACGATCTGGCCGCGCGGCGCGGGGATTTTCAAGGTGATCGTGCGGGCGTCCTTGCGGGGGTTGATGGAGCCGTCCGCGGCGCTGCGGGTGACGGGAGCCTCGACTGCGGGCTTGTTCGAAGCGAGGACCGGCGCGGGTGCCGGCTGGGCGCAAAGCGGCCATGTCGCGAAACACGAGAGCAGCGAAATCCGGCGAATAGACGTTGTTTTCACCATGTGGGTCCGGAGAAACTAGGATGGCATTCCGGCCAAGGCAACGCTCAATCCTGCGACGCGGGGAGCGGTTCTTGCCGGGAGCCGGATGCCGTGCATGATCGGCCCCATGAGCGATTGGAATTTCATGTCGGGAATCATCATGGCGGGGCTGTTTGTGCTGTGGAATCTGGAACTGGCGGCGACCTTGCTCAATCTAAAGGCATTCCCGACCACCGTCCCCAAGGCCCTGGAAGGCTTGATGAATCAGGAAAAACTCGACCAGGCGCGCAACTACCTGCGGGTCAACGCCCGTTTCGACATCCTCCAATCCACGGTCTCGCTGGTGGTGTTGCTGACATTCTGGTCGCTGGGCGGCTTCGGCTGGCTGGACGGGCTGGCGCGCACGTTCTCGTCCTCGCCCGTGGTCGCGGGCCTGATTTTCCTGTCGCTGCTGCTCCTCGGCCAGAGCCTGATTTCCCTGCCGTTCTCGATTTATGACACCTTCGTCATCGAGCAGAAATTCGGATTCAACCGCGCCACGCCCGCCACCTTCGTCATGGACCGGCTCAAGGGTCTGGTGCTCGCCGCCGTGATCGGCCTGCCGCTCGGGGCCGCGGTGCTGTGGATTTTCGGCAACGTCGCCAACGCCTGGCTGTGGGCGTGGGCCGTGGTGACCGCCTTCCAACTGATCCTCACCTACCTCGCGCCGTCGCTGATCATGCCGCTGTTCAACAAGTTCACGCCCATGCCGGATGGCGAGTTGAAACAGGAAATCGAAGCGCTCGGCGAAAAATGCGGCTTCCCGCTGACCGGAGTATTCGTGATGGACGGCTCCAAACGCTCGACCAAGGCGAACGCGTTTTTCACCGGCCTCGGCAAGCGCAAGAAAATCGCCCTGTTCGACACACTGGTCGAGAAAAGCAGCCAGCCGGAATTGCTCGGCGTGCTCGCCCATGAAATCGGCCATTTCCGCTGCGGCCACATCAAGCAGCGCCTCGCCGTGGGCATCCTGCAAACCGCGGTGATCTTCTTCCTGCTGGGTCTCGCCACCGATCCCGACGGGAAATTCGCCCGCCTGCTGTTCGACGCCTTCGGGGTGAATCAAATTTCCCCGCACGTCGGACTGATCCTTTTCAGCATCCTGCTGGAACCCGTCAGCAAGGTGCTCGGCGTGCTCGCCAACGCCTGGTCGCGCCGCCACGAATTCGAGGCGGACGCCTACGCCGCGAAAGTCACCGGCGACGGCACGGCCCTCGGCGAGGCGTTGAAAAAAATGACCGCCGATCACCTTTCCCACCCCTCCCCCGCTCCGCTCCGGGTCTGGCTGGACTACTCGCATCCGCCGCTGCTGCGGAG
>CAYXZE010000218.1:0-1458 GCA_964469395.1 uncultured Luteolibacter sp. | reverse complement strand
CATCACCGGCTCATGGATCGCCCCATCCTTGATAATCAGCGTGCGGTCGCCGACTTTGGCGAGGTTTTGATCGTGGGTCACGACGACGAGGGTGACGCCGTGCTCGCCGGCCAGATCGAGCAGGATCTTCATGATTTCCGCGCTGTTGATGGAATCCAGATTTCCCGTCGGCTCGTCGGCGAAGAGGACTTTCGGCTCGTTGACGATGGCGCGGGCGATGGCGACCCGCTGTTGTTCGCCGCCCGAAAGCTCGGCGGGCAAGTGGTCCATGCGATCACGCAAGCCGACGCGCTCCAAAGCCTTGAGCGCGAGTTCCGTGCTGTCCCGGCCTGAAATCGCCCCCGGCACGGCGACGTTTTCCAGCGCGGTGAGTTCCGGCAGCAAGTGATAGTTTTGAAAAACGTAACCGATCCGCTGGTTGCGGAAACGCGCCTGCTCGCGGCGGCCCATGGCATAGAGATCCGCGCCATCAATTCTAACACTTCCATTCTCCGGATGCTCCAGCCCGGCAAGCGTGTAAAGCAAAGTCGTCTTCCCCGCACCGCTCGGGCCGCAAAGAAAAACCTTCTCGCCGCGATGAATACGCAGATCGATCCCGTGCAGCACCTCGATCGATTTGCTCCCGATCCGGTAGCTGCGGTGGAGGTCGATTGTTTCAATCATCACGTCGTTCATGCCGGTTACAGATGCTTGTCCGTCACCGCGCCTTCGCTGGCGGTCGAGACGAGTTGCGCGTATTTCGCCAGGACGCCGCGGGTGTAGCGCGGGGCGGGCTGGGTCCAGGCGGCCTTGCGCCGGGCGATTTCCTCTTCGGACAGATTCACGTCGATGCGGTTGGCGACGGCATCGATGGTGATTTCATCGCCTTCTTCAAGAATGCCGATGGTGCCGCCGAGGAAGGCTTCCGGCGTGATGTGGCCGACCACGAAGCCGTGGCTGCCGCCGGAGAAACGCCCGTCGGTGATGAGCGCCACGTCCTTGCCGAGACCCATGCCCATGACGGCGCTGGTGGGTCCTAACATTTCACGCATGCCGGGGCCGCCTTTCGGTCCTTCCATGCGGATGACGATGACGTCGCCCTTGTTGATGAACTTGCCGAGGATGGCCTTCATCGCCTCGTCCTCGGAGTTGAAAACGCGGGCCTTGCCGGTGAAGAGCTCGCCTTCCTTGCCGGAAATCTTGGCGACCGCGCCGCCTTCCGCGAGGTTTCCGTAAAGCACGCGGAGGTGGCTGTCCTTTTTGATCGGGTTCGAAAGCGGGCGGATGATCTGCTGGTCCGCCGGATAGGGCGTGCAGAATTTCTCGATGTTCTCGCGCATCGTGCGGCCGGTGACGGTCAGGCAATCACCGTGGAGCAGCCCGCCATCGAGCAGGATCTTCATCAGCGGCACGGTGCCGCCGATGGCGACGAGATCGGACATGGCGTATTTGCCGGAGGGTTTCAAATCCGCGAGCACG
>CAYXZE010000217.1:0-5051 GCA_964469395.1 uncultured Luteolibacter sp. | reverse complement strand
TGTTGCTGGTGATGCCGAACTCCTTCATCAGCAGGAAGGAAATGAGGATCGAGATCGGCAGCGGCAGAGTGACGATGAGAATGCTGCGGAAGTGCCACAGGAAAATGATGTGCGCGAGCGTGACGAGAATGACTTCCTCGACGAGCGCGTGTTTCAACGTGTCGATGGTGCGGTCGATCAATTCGCTGCGATCATAGAACGGCCGGATGCTTACTCCGGGAGGAAGACTGGATGAAATGTCGTCAATCTTCTGTTTCACCCGCTCGATGACGGCCTTGGCGTTTTCTCCGGTGCGCATGACGACGGTGCCACCGACGGCTTCATGTCCGTTCAGATCCAGCGCGCCGCGCCGGTAGTCTCCGCCGATCTGCACGGTGGCGATGTCTTTCAGATAGATCGGCGTGCCTTCCACCGCTTTGACGGTGACGAGTTCGAGATCTTCAGGTCCGGTGACGAGACCGATGCCGCGCAGGACGAACTCAGCGCCGTTTTCTTCGACGGTTTTGCCGCCGACATTGAGGTTCGCGTTCTGCACGGCGGTCATCACCTCCATCATCGTGACGTTCGCCGCGCGCATCTTGGTGGAGGAGAGCTCCACCTGATATTGCTTCACGAAGCCGCCGATGCTGGCGACTTCCGCCACTCCCTGCACGCTGGCCAGGTCATAGCGGATCTTCCAATCCTGGAGCGAGCGGAGTTGCGCCAGATCATAACCGCCGTCCTTGGCTTTCTCCGGATCGACATGCAGGTAATACTGATAGACCCAGCCGAGGCCGGAGGCATCCGGCCCGAGCTGGGGTGTGACGCCATCGGGCATTTGTCCTTGGAGGTAATTCAAGCGCTCAAGAACCCGGGCGCGGGCGAAGTAGGTGTCGATCTTGTCCTCGAAGATGATGGTGATCAGCGAGAAGCCGAACATCGAGGTGGCCCGCACCTCTTTGACTCCGGCGAGACCCTGCAAGCCGGTGGACAGCGGGAATGTCACTTGATCTTCGACCTCCTGCGGGCTGCGGCCCATCCAGTCGGCGTAAACAAGAACCTGGTTCTCGGTGAGATCAGGGATGGCGTCCACCGGCGTGAGACGGATGGCGCGGATGCCCAACGCGATGAGCAGCAACGCTCCGCAGATGACGAGGAAGCGGTTGCGCAGGCTCCATTCAATGGTTTTTTCGATCATGATCTATCAGAGTTTGATTTCCTTGCCGCATTCGAGCATCTCCGCGCCGAAGAAGGGATTCGCCATGGCGCGTCCGTCGGTCTGGATCCAGCGGGCTTTCTTGGGCACGCCCGGAATGGCTTCGTCCACCATGGGACATTCGTAGATTTGGAACTCCGGCGTTTGTCCGGCTTTCCGCAGCGGTTCAAGTCCAGCGGTGGCTGCTACGGAAAACTTGTGGAATGCGGTGCGTGCTGCTTTCAGGTCGTCGAAGCCGTGGAAATGCCGGGCTTTGTCCAGATCGCCGAGTTTGAGCAACTTCGCCATTGCACCGGTCACATCCATCGCCGGCTCGCTCGCCTTGTTGAACGCGGCGAGGTCATCCTTGGCCAGCGCGGCGGCCATGGTATCGGCCACCTTGATGAATTCCGTGATGGATTTCTTCTGCTCCTCATTCAGCGCGGTCTGCACAGTGACCGGCGTCGGGGTTTCCGGCGGAGTCATGAACGCGCGGTTCATTTCCGCCTGGCCGTCGATGAGCAGGTTGCCGTTGGTGACGACAGCGTCGCCCTCCTTGAGACCTGATAAAACCTCGATGTGCATGTCGCCACGGCGTCCGGTTTTCAAAACCGCTTGTTCGTAGGCCCCGCCGCCTTGGTCGATGTAAACCACGGCCTGCGGCCCGGTTTCGATGACCGCCGAGCGCGGAACGGTGAGCGTGGAGGGCGCTTCGAGTTCCACCATGCCGTCGGCGTAGAGGCGATGGAGGAGTTCGCGGCGGCCGTTGACGAGGGGGTTTGCCAGTTCGACGCGCACCTTGGTAGAGCGCGTGGCTTCGTCGAAGTTCGGATCGATGAATGCGATTTTTCCGGTGAATGATTTGTCAGGTAGTGATGGAGTGGTGACGGTGACTGATTGCCCGATCTTGATCCAAGGCATGTCCTGTTCATATGCGCGGAACATGAACCACATCGTGGAAAAGTCCGCGATTTCAAAGAGCTGTTGGCCGGTGGCAACGTACTGGCCTTCATAGACCGCTTGTGAAACCACGGTGCCGCTGATCGGCGCGAGGATTTGTGAAGTGAGTGCATCGGCGGGTTTCTGATCAATCAAGTCGATCTGTGTCTGCGTGAGCCCCATCTGGAGCAGGCGCAGGCCGGTGTTTTTCTTCAACTCGCCGCCGAGCTGGCGGTATTCGCGCTCGGCTTGAAGCAGAGTCGGACTGTAGAATTCGGCCAACGGCTGTCCTTCGGAAACTTCCGCGCCGATGTAGTTCACATAAAGCCGGTCCACGCGTCCATCCACGTAGGCGGACATGATGCGGTGGCGCATGGCGTTGTCGTCGATCATCCCCGCAACGCGCAACGTGCGGACGAGAGGCCGGGTTTTCGCTTCTACGGTCTGCACGTGCAGCACCTGGATCTGGTTTTGTGTGAGTGCGACGATGTTTTCGCCGCCGGTTTCATCAAGACCCTTCTCGCCCTCGTAAACGGGGGTGAGTTCCATGCCGCAGATCGTGCAGCGGCCGGGCTTGTCGCTTTTGATCCACGGGTGCATGGCGCTCTGATAGTAGAGGACCTTGCGCTCGCCGGAGTCGGCGGTGGATGTGGTTTCGGTTTTCTTCAGGGCGAACCAGGTGCCCGTCGCAACTAGCAGCGCGGTGATGAGAATGGTGAGGAATGTTTTCATGGCATTATCGGTTGGGAACCAGGGTGTGAAGTTGTTCGAGTGCGGCGAGTTGCATGGCGATCATTCGGCGTTGTTCGAGGCGGATGGCGAAGAGGGTTCGCGAGGAATCCAGCAGATCCGTTAGGGTGGCCTTGGAGCTGATCCACGCGGCTTCGGTGGTTTTAGAGGCTTTGAGTGCCTTCTCATGGATTTCGCCAGAGTAGGCGCGAGCCTCTGCGGCTGCGTTTGCGGCTTCGGTGGCGGCCATCGACACCATTCCTGCGATCTCGCGCCGCATGGTTTCCACGTCGCTTGCGGCGGCGAGTTCGCGGCTTTTCGCGGCGTCGATCTTCGCCTTGTAGGATGAGTCGTTGAACCACGGCAGGCTGAGTTTCACGCCGACGGTAGTGCTTCTGATGTCGCCAGTGCCCGAGTAGAGTTGAGCATCCACGCCAACGGCGATTTCAGGCAGGCGTTCCCGGTCGGCAATGCGCGTGTCCGCGTTGGCGGCGGCGGCCATTTCCTTCATCGACCGGACTTTGGGGTTCGCATACGGAATGCGGGCGACTTCGGCTTTGGCGACCGGCACGGGCGGCGGTGCGGCGGGAAGTTTCAATGCGGGCCACGGTGCATCCAGCGCACGTCCGAGCGTGATGTTGAGCAGTCTGGCATAGCCCTCTCGGCTGCGGCGCGCGGCGTCGAGCATCTGCTTCTCCTTTGCCAGCTCGGTTTCCATACGGAGCGCGTCCGTGCTGGAACCCATCGGGTCGGCCGCCATTTGTTTGGCATTTTCAACGATCGCGGTCATCCATTCGATCTGAGCCTGTTGCAGCATGATCGACTCGTCTGCGAGCGCGAGCTCGATGGCGGCCTTGGCAGCTTCCGAGCCTGCGTTGAGTGCTGCGCTGCCGGAGTTTTCAATTTCAGCGCGCCGCATGGCCTCCATCTTCGCACGTTCGGCAGCAAACATTCCGGGTTTCGGCAGTGCCTGTTCGAAGCCGATCATGACATCGCCGTCGTCGGCCCGCATCATCTGCGAAGCGCCCATGAATCCGACGCCGACCATTGGATCGTTCCACAAGCGCACGCCACGGGCTTCATGTGCGGCGGCCAGCGCCTTGTGTTTCCCGGCTACAGAGGACGGGTGCGCGCGGGCGGCCTCGGATCTCAATTCTGCGAGGAGTCCGTCATTCAGAAGCCGTGATTCACCCGCATGGAGCAGGCCTCCGGCCACAGCAAGGCCGGCAAGAAAATGTAGTATGGATTGCATGAGTCATCATTGGAGTTGGTTTCCTATCAACCGCTCTACCAGTATTGCCGTTTTGGCTGAGATGAGCGGGCACAATTCGCCTGGGTAAGGCGGTGGTTCAGATGACAAATGAACAAAACGCCACCGCCATGGGCACACCGGCGTAGCCGCTTGACGGACCTGACACCGGGGAAGTCGCCAAGGTGGGAGAGGGATGGGCACCAGCGAGGGATTCGATGGAAAACCGGTTGTCGTCGGCCTTGGCAGCCGGCAATTTCAAAACATTTCCGGATTCGGGAAGTTGAGGAGCAGACTTCTGATCCGACTCTCCGTTTTTCGCACAAGGGCAGGAATCCGCGCTCTCGCAGCACGCACAGAATTCTCCCTGAGACGCACATGGTGACGTGAAGGTCGCAGCCGGCAGCGCTTGGGCCAACTGGAAAACCAGCCCGAGGATCAGCGTGATGACAGCTTTGACATTCATGTCACTGGTGTGATTAGCGGATTATAGTGCTCTTCCAAGGATATTTTTGGACGAGGCACTCCACGCCGCCTATTTGGTTCATCTGGGGATAGGTGAGCTTATTTCTTCTCATCGAGCTTCTTCAGATACTTGTCTGGCTCCTTGTTGAACTTTTTCAGACAGCTCTTGCAGCAGAGTTTGATCTCCTGACCTTCGTGCACGAAGACGTAGGGCTTCCCCATTTCTCCGAGCTTTTCATCGGAGACGATGCAGGTATCTGGTTTGTAGGGCTTGGCTTCTTCTTTTTTCGTCGCCTCGTCAGCGAATAACGATGGAGAAACAAGCAGGGCGATGGCGGTGAGGATGGATCTGGTTTTCATGTGTTGAACGATTGATTCAGCGAGTTAATGTCCAGAAGGAGGTAAAACCCTTGGGTTAAATTCATTTTCTCAGCCAAGCCGTAATTTCCGCAGCCGCAGGGCGTTTGAAATCACGGAGACCGACGAGAGCGACAT
>CAYXZE010000216.1:0-5054 GCA_964469395.1 uncultured Luteolibacter sp. | reverse complement strand
CCCAGCACCATCCGATGAGTCGCAAATACCAAGGCCTGATCGTCCTTAACACCAAATCCCTCGACGGCACCGTTGACGAACTTGTCACCGCCGTTTCCAAGGAATTCGAAGCCGAAGGCGCGAAAATCGACAATGTCGACCAACTCGGTCGCCGCCAGTTCGCCTACAATGCCCGCCACCTTGAGTCCGGCCATTACGTGAACTACACCTTCGAAGGCTGCCCGCAAGTGATCGCCAAGATTCAAGGCCGTCTCCGCCTCAACGATCACGTTCATCTCCAGCATTTCCAACGGATCGCCTGATTTCCGTTGCGCTTCCGGGGTTTTCAACCTCCATCCTCCTTCCCGCTATGGCCAATCTCAACAAAGTCATGCTCATCGGTAATCTCACCCGGGATCCCGAATTGCGCCACACTCCGAAAGGCACCGCCGTCACCGAACTCGGCCTGGCCATCAACCGGGTCTGGTTCGACGAGAACAAGCAAAAGCAGGAGGACACCACCTTTGTCGATGTGACCTTCTGGGGACGCCAAGCGGAATCCATCCAGCAATACCTCAGCAAAGGCCGTCCCATCTTCATTGAAGGCCGCCTTCAGCTCGACACGTGGGACGACAAGGAAACCGGGAAAAAACGCAGCAAGCTCCGCGTCATCGGGGAGAGCTTCCAGTTCATTGACAGCAAGCCCGGTGGCGGCAGCGGCAATGGCGGCGGTTATTCCGCCCCGCAGCAGCAAGCGCGCCCGGCCCAGCGCACCGGCCCGCCGCAAGGCGCGACCGCTGCTCCGGCGGATGACTTTCAGGAAGACGACGACATCCCGTTCTGATCGTCTCCCGCTTTCCCAAGCGAGGCCGCGCAAGCAGCCTCGCTTTTTTTACAAAGAGATGGTGAATGTGGATGGCCCATCCTTTCCCTTGGCGATTCCCCTCAACCCGTTCTAGCCTGCCCCCCACTTGATTGAAGTTCGTTTCCAACGAGGCCTGCACTTGCCGGAGCTCGACCTGTGGCTGGATCCATGGGATGCGAAGCCCCGCGCATTCGTCTCCCACGCCCATGCCGACCATTTCGCCCGTCATGAATCGGCGCTGTGCTCGGATGTCACCGCCGGTCTTCTTCAGCGGCGGTTTCATCTCGCGCAAAACCGCGTCGAGGCGGTTGCTTTCCATGTGCCGGTCGTCCGCGATGGCTTCCGCCTGCGGCTGCTTCCGGCCGGACACATTTGCGGCTCGGCGATGCTGCACGTCACCCGCATCAAGGACAACGCGAGCCTGCTTTACACCGGGGATTTCAAAACCCGCCGCGGGCGCACGGCGGAACCCGTCAATTTTCTCAATGCCGACACCCTGATCCTGGAAACCACGTTCGGCCTGCCGAATTTCGAGTTCCCGAACCCGATGGAGATCGAAGCCGGCATCCTGCGTTTCATTCATGATGCCTTCCTGGACGGAGAAACTCCGGTGCTGTTCGGCTATCCGTTAGGAAAAGCCCAGGAGGCGCTCGCCCTGCTCGCCGAGCACGGCATCCCCGCATTGCTCCATCCCGCCGTCGCCGCGATGACCGCCGCCTGCCGCGAGGCGGGCTTCGACATGCTGCCGGAGCCGGTGGAATTCGAAGGCCACGCGCCCGCCGGCCATGTCGTCATCGCCCCGCCGAACACGATCCGCTCGAAACTGTTGCGCGGTTTGAAATCCACGCGCACCGCGATGCTGACCGGCTGGGCCTTGCAACCCGGGGTGAAATACCGCTACCGCGTCGATGAGGTCTTCCCCCTATCCGATCATGCGGATCATCCCGGACTGCTGGAGTGCATCAAGCGCGTGCGGCCGAAAAAAATCCTAACCGTTCACGGTTTCGCCAGGGAATTCGCCGCCGAGCTGCGGACCCGCGGGCTGGACGCCTGGTGCGCGATGGGGGGCGACCAGCTCGAACTCTCGATCCATCAGGCCGCGCAACGCTCCGGCGCCCCGGGTGGCCCGCGTCACAGCCGGGCGATCTGCGCGCTGGCGGACTTCGGCGACCTCTGCCGCCTTGTGGGCGAGACCAGCAGCCGCGTGGCGAAGACCGAGTTCCTCGCCACCTACCTGCGCGGCCAGCAAATCGAAGATGATCTCCGCCTCGCGGCAGGCTGGCTGACCGGCGAGGCGCTGCCGCGAAAAAACGGCCGCCGCGTGCTCCACCTCGGCTCGGCCGCCATCCGGCGGGCGCTCGTTTCGCTGCCAAATGTCCGGGAGGAGCGTTATCTGGAAATTTTCCTCAGCCAGTATGACACGGCCCGCACCGCCCGCCTGGTCCTGCAGGAAGCCCTCCTCAAGCCGCAGCCACTCGACTTGCCGGGACTCGCGGCGTTTTTCAATGATTTCGCGGCGACGGAAGGCTCGCTGGACCGCATTGCCCGGCTCGCTGCCCGGCTCGCCACCTTGCACCCGGTGGAGGGCGAGACGATCATCAAGCTGCTCACCGGGGATCTCCGCATCGGCCTGACGAACGAAGGGATCGAGGATGCGATCGCCGCCGCGTTCCATGCCGAGGTGGCCGATGTCCGTCACGCCCACATGCTCACCGGCGACATTGGCGAGACCGCCGTGTTAGCCCTTCACGGCAAGCTGCGCGAGGCCGCGCTCCGGCCGCTGGTGCCGGTGAAATGCATGCCCGCCGCCTCGCTGGATGAATCCGATGATTGTCCGCCATTTGAAATCCTGCCATTCGCTCCGCCGTTTTGGCTGGAGCCGAAGCACCACGGCATCCGCGCCCAGCTTCACAAGCACGGGCGGGAAGTCTCGCTGTTCTCGCGCGACCTCCTTCCGCTGGATCATGAATTCCCGGAGCTGCTGGAATCCGCCCGCGGGCTGGCCGGTGATTTCATCCTGGATGGCGAGCTCACCGGCTCCGCGCATCTCCGGAAACCCGTGACCGGCGGGGATCTTTTTCTAACCGAACCCGATCCGCCCGCCCCGGTGCCGCTGCGGTTCATCGCCTTCGACCTGCTGTGGCACAATGGCGAGGATCTGCTCCGGCGACCGTTGCTGGACCGGCGTGAGAAACTGGAAGCCCTTTCACTCGCGCCGCCGTTTGAAGTCATCGCCATTCATCCGGCGGACGACCCGGCGGGGATCGAGGCGATTTTCCAGCAAGCGCTGCGAGACGGCCACCAGGGCCTCGTCGTGAAAGATCCGCAAAGCCACTACACGCCGGGTCGTTGCGACCAGGCGTGGATCACGCTGCAAGCCTGAGAGCGGCTGCTTTTTCAGATAGCCGGCCAAGCGGCGGTAAGCGTTGCGCGGATCAGCGTTCCACATAATCCCCGACCGAACGGAAACCGAGACGTCCATTGCGCGGATCCCGGCTCATCAAGACCAAGGTGCGCAGCGTGCGCTGGATCGGGACGCGTGCGGAGAAAAACGGACGCTCCGACCATTTGCCCTCGGCCTTCTCGTAGCAGGCGGCAAGAATCATTCCTTGATTCGCGCCGGGGGACATGATGCCGGCTTTTCCGGGAGCCACGACGGATTTCTCCTTGTCCATCACACAGGCAATCTCGGCGTTGCTGTAATTCAGGAATGCAAAACTGCCGCCCTTGAACTTTTCTCCCGGCAACTCGACCGCGTGCACCCGATAGTGCGGTTCCTGGCCGGCGGGCAGCGGGAGAAACACCAGAATGAAGTCGCGTCCCGTTGCCGGCAGGCTCAAGGGAATGGATTTCGCCGCATCCTTCTTTTCGCCGTCCTGCACAAAAGTGAATACCAGGTCGCGGCTTGAAACCGATAGAGGCGCGGAGCATTGATGGATCGGGAGGGTGATTGGCTTTTTCGTAATCACGGCTCCCTGCTTGTTGGTAATATTCAGCTCCGTTCCGGAGCCATTGTAAGCAAAGGCGATCATCTGGATGCTCGCCACTCCGGCGGCGGGCGCGGCATGCCCCGGCAGCAAGGACGTGAGGAGGCCGCCCACGCACAAGGCGAGGCGGAAATGGATTTTGTGAAAAGGGCGGGTGGACATGATAAGCATCAGTGGATTTCCGCGGTCGGGATCCAACGGAAAGAGATCATTTGCATTTTGCGCCCGAAGGTCTTGTTGGCGGGATTCAGATCGTCAACGGCGGTGTCGGGGGTATCGGCGGGATCCACATACTCCACGCAGCGCTGCACCACCGCTTCGCACCAGGCGGTGGCGGTGATCCTGCCGGCCGCATCGCGCGCCTCGCCCATGGCGCGAATGGTGAAGGTATCCGAACGGGGCGCGAGCACCGGGCCGATGGATTGCAGCAGATCCGCCTGCGTGACCCAGCCGGCAATCCCCTGGCGCAAGGCTCCCTCCGCCGCTTCAGGGAATTTGTAAACCGGTGTCCCGGAGGCCGTCGGCGTGGTCGCCACGTAGGCTTCGGCCAATGGCGCGTTGATGCCGGATGCCGGATCGTCGAGGGCCGCCTGCAAGGCACCTTTCAGCGCCAACGTTTTATCCGTGCTCAGGCTGCGGTTGACGAAATCCGCCATCGAGAGGAACGGTCCGCGCTTCTTGACCTCGCGGACCGTGGCCTGCGCCAGTTTCTTGAGATCATCGGCACTCAGCTCGCGGCTGCCATCCCACCAGCGATCCTCGCTCTCCGCTCCGGTCTCGCGCTCCGCAGGGCCGCCAACGCCCAGGGTGTAGCGGGAAACCAGGAATTTCGAATCCTGTTCAGGCAATATCTTCGGCGGCTCGCCGGCGGTGGGCATCGCCACGACGGGGCGCGACAACATCTGGGCGAACAACTGCTCCCATGCTTTCTCGGAAGTGGAATTGACGTTGAAGCCGCCGATGATGCGGATGTGTTCGGCAAATTGCCGCTCGGCCTCTTTTTTCACCAGTTCGCCATCCAGCAAGCGGCTCAGGATCTCGTCCTTGGTTTTCGACGAGCGTAATTGATATGCCTCGTTCGGCAACATGCGCTGGCCGCTTAAAAATTGTTCCGCCACGGCGCGCAGCGCGCGGGGTTGGCCGTATTTCGTGTAAAAAGGCCCGTTTTGCGGCGCCAGCGAAGAGCACCACCAGGCGTCCCACAGCAGCTTGTTCGCCACATA
>CAYXZE010000215.1:0-5058 GCA_964469395.1 uncultured Luteolibacter sp. | reverse complement strand
GCGCAATCTCGTTCTGGTTACGCAGGGTGATGAGTTCGATCCGGCCGCGGGCGGACTGGAGGATCGCCTCGCAGCGGGTGAGCAGCGCGGAGCCCTTTTCATAATGCGCCACCAGCTCCTCCAGCGTGAGCTGTTCGTGCTCCATCGCCTCGACGATGGCTTCGAGGCTGCCGAGCGCGGCCTCGAAGGTGGGTTGCGCGGTGTCTTCCTCTTCGCTGGATTTGCGGCGTGCCATGGTTATCGGGTTTCCCGGGGAGTGGTTTTCGGAGTCTCTCGGTCGGTGTAATAAACCATGTCCAGACCGATGAGCGGTCTGCGGATGGGGTATCGCTTGGCGATGCCTTCCATGCGCGGGTCGATTTTGAAAAGCTCCAACTTCATCGGTATGATCGCCTGCTGAACGCGCCCGTCCAATACCAGCGAGGCGAAATCCTTGTAATTGGCGGCCACTTCCATCATCGGACCGGAATTGTGCGACGATGGCGAGATCACGATTCCCGCAACGGGAGTCAGTTGCCCCGCGGCGATGGTTTCGAGCTTTTCAAATCCGCCGCGGGTCGGTGGCAGCCAAATGCTCATGCGGTCGGCATACCAGGCGGTGGCCCACGGCTGGTCGGAGAAAATGATGTCTTTCTCGGTGGTCATGCCCTTGAGGCCGGGGTCCTTGCCGTTGAGGGGAGCGGCACAGTAAGGCGGCCAATGCGGCAGGCCGCCCAGGTTGCGGACCTGCATGCCCTGGCGCACTTTCATGGGAAGGGAAAGGACCAGCGGCAGGGCGCAGATGCCGACAATCACGACGTGGTGCACGTTTCGCAGGATCGGCGTGGTCGCGACAAAATCGAGCCGGCTCCAGAGGATGGAAATGAACGCCAGTCCGTAAGCCGTCATGACCGGCGCGAACAACAGGTGGAGCTGGTTGGGGTCCAGCGCGGCCCGGGAAATGCCGAAGAAGGCCAGACCGAAGGCGGTGGTGACCCACATCAGCAGAATCGCCCAGCGGAAACTGGCGATGGAGGCTCGCTTGAACGGATGGAGCAGCGCGATGAAAAACAGCGGTGCCACGATGATGCCGCCGAGCAACGGAATGATGTCGGTGGCCTGCAACAGGATGGTGCGGAGGATTTTTGAAATCAGTCCATCCAGCATGAGCGGCGTGGCCTCCAGATCGGCAGTCCGCATCACGCTGGATTCCGAGCCGTTGCCGAGTCCGTTGTAAAGGGTGAGGAAGGCCGTGCCGAAGGGCGTGCCCGTGATGCCGTAGTTCCGGATCATCGGGCCGATGGCGGCGATCAGGACCAGGGCCAGGATCGAGATGCCGACGATGCCGCGGGGCCGGAACGCGACCGCCGCGAAAATGATGTAACCCAGCGCGATCCACACCGTCATCCAGTGGGTGAGCGCCAGCAGCGTGAAGAAGACCCCGGCAATGATCGCCGGCGTCATGGCGATGCGGCCTTCCGCAGCCGCCTCGACCGCCCGATAGACGAAATAAATCCCGCAGGAAAACAGCAGCAGCATCAGCATTTGCGGCAGCCCGCTGAGCGAGTAGTTCCAGAAAGTTTCACAAAACAGCATCAGAATCGCGCAGACTCCCGCGATCTTGGCGTCGAAAATCCGCGAGATCAGCAGGTAGTTCACCCCGATCGCCATCAGGAAAAACAGCGTGCACACGGTGGCGAGCACCCGGTCGAGCGGGAAAACCAACTGGCCGGGAGTCATCTGCCAGGCGTCCGCCTTATCCGCGCCGACGAGCTTGAGCACCGCCGCATTGAGCAAGGGATTGAGCGGGGAATGGTAGGTGTCCTGGAAGCCTTGGAACGAGACGGCGGCGGCGTTCTGCGCCTTTTGTGCCTGATAGTAGGCCACCGGGCGGATGAACTTGGTGGTGAGGCCGTTGCCGCGGGCGATTTCCCGGGAAATCTGGGCCTGGTCCATCGCCTGCGGGGAGTTGAGGCCTTTGAATAAAACGAAGAGATTGCCCAAGGTCAGGCTGAGAAGAATGACAAAAAACAAACTGCGGCGGATGAAGATGTTTTTGTCGAACTGGTCGGAATTGATACTCATGAACAAGCGGGTAAATGGCGAAAACGGGGGCTAGAGTCCGAGATCCTTCAGTTTTCGCTGGAGGGTTCTGCGGCTGACACCAAGCAGATCCGCCGCGTGAGTGCGGTTTCCGCCCGCTGTGGCGAGCGCGGTGCGGATCGTATTGGTTTCGAGCGCATGCAAGTTGAAATCCGCCGGAGCATCAAGGGCCATTTTGGCGGGCGGGAGGGATTCCCCCTGAATGACGGGTTGGGAAAACAGGAATTGCGGCAGATGGCGGACATCGATGACGGGGTCGTTGCTCATCACCACGCCGTGCTCGATGGCGGTCCGCAGTTCCCGCACGTTGCCGGGCCACGAGTAGGCGAGCAGCAGTTGCAGCGCGGCGTCCGACAGCGGTTTCACCGGCCGGTCGTTTTCCCGGGCGAATTCCTGGAGAAAACTGTTCGCCAGCAGGACCACGTCCTCCTTCCGGTCGCGCAACGGCGGCATTTCGATTTTCACGACATTGAGGCGGAAATAGAGATCCTCGCGGAACGTGCCCTGAGTGACGAGCTGCTTGAGGTTCTTGTTCGTCGCGGCGACGACCCGCACGTCCACCTTGATCGACGAGTTCGAGCCGACGCGCTCCAAGGTCCGCTCGGAAAGCACGCGCAGCAGTTTCACCTGCGTGGCGGCGTCGATCTCGCCGATTTCATCGAGAAACAGCGTGCCGCCGTCCGCCTGCTCGAAGCGGCCGATCCGGCGTTGCGCCGCGCCGGTGAAGGCTCCTTTCTCGTGGCCGAACAGCTCGCTCTCCAGCAGTTGGGGGGAAAGCGCCGCGCAGTGGACGATGACCATCTTCGCCGCCGGCCGACCGGAAAGATGGTGCAGCGTGTGCGCCACCACTTCCTTGCCGGTGCCGGACTCGCCCTCGATCAGCACGGTCACGCGCGTGGGCGCGACTTGCTGGACGAGCTCGGAAACGCGGTTGATGGCCGGGGATTTGCCGATCAGGCGGTCGAGCTTGTGGGATTTCCTGACCTGTTGGACGAGCTGCTGGTTTTCGGTTTCCAGCATCCGGCTGCGCAGCGCGCGCTTGAGCTGCATTTCCACCTCGTCGAGATTCAGCGGCTTGGTCACGAAATGCCAGGCCCCCCGGCGCATCGCCTCCACCGCGGTATCCACCGAGCCGTAGGCGGTCATCATGATCGCCACCGGCGGCTCGGGCATGGCCAGCGCCGCATCCAGCAGATCCATGCCGGAATCCCCGCCCAGCCGCAGATCGGTCAGCAGCAGCTTGATCGGCTCGGATTTCAAAATCGCCAGCGCCTCGCTGGTGCCGGCCGCCGTGTAAACGTCGAACTCTTCCTCCAACGCGCTGCGGAGTCCCTCGCGGGTCGCGCGTTCGTCTTCTACGATGAGCAGTGTGGGGAGCATGTGGAATGGAGAATGGAGAATGGAGAATGGAGAATGGAGATTGGAGATTGGAGATTGGAGATTGGAGATTGGGGATCAATCCAGATCGATGACGGGTTCGGGCGGGCCAAGCAGTCTCACGGGTTTCTCGGTGTGTGGAAGATGGATGAGCACCCGCGTGCCGTGGTTTTCCTCACTCTCCACGGCGATTTCCCCGCCGTGCTCGCGAATGATCCGGCGGACGATGAGCAGGCCGAGGCCGGAGCCGGAGGATTTCGTGGTGCGGTAGGGCTCGAACAGCGCGCCCATGTGCTCGGGGGAAATGCCGGTGCCGTTGTCCTCGATGGAAATGATGAACTCGTAATCCGTCACCCGCGTGCGGATCGTGATCCGGCCGTGGTCGGCGGAAATGGCCTGATAGGCGTTGCGGATCAGGTTGTAGAAAACCTGTTGGAACTGCCCGGGGTCGATCGTCGCGGGCGGCAGGGAGGACGCCAGATCGAGCTCCACGGAGATGGCCCGCGCGGCGAGCTCCTGCTCTAACAATTTCAGCGTCTCGTGAAGCAGCAGGTGCAGGTCCTGGCGCTCGCGGTGCGGCGTGGTCGGCCGCACCGCGTGGAGGAACTGCTTGAGGATCACGTCCAGCCGCTGGATTTCCCCGCGCGCGGTGGCCAGGTTTTCTTCCAGCGGCGCGCGGTCGCCGGGCGGCAGTTTCCGCAGCTTGCGGCCGAGGAGCTGGAGATGGATGTCGAGCGAGTTGAGCGGGTTGCCGATTTCATGCGCCACGCCGGCGGCCAGCAGGGTGAGCGAGTTGAGGCGCTCGGACTCCAGCGTTTCCTCGGCCTCGGCGCGGGTGGTGGTGAGGTCGCGCACCAGCATCACGTAGCCGAGCGGCTCGTCCGGTTTTTCCGCGTCGTCGATCGGCGCGAGATAGAAATTCAGATAGCGCTTCTCCGGATAGAACACCTCCAGGTCGCGGCTGATGGTGCGGCCGGGTTTGCCCAGGGTCGGCCAATCCAGCCCGCGAATCTGCGAGGAAATGTGCTCGCCGGGCGCGCGCTCCGGATCGAGCCCGAAAAACTGGCAGGCCGCGTGATTGAGGAAACCGATCTCCCCCTGCGGATCCAGAATGATCACGCCCTCGTGCAGCGCCTCGAAGACCTTTTCCAGAAACCCCTTGTCGCGGATCAGGCGGGTGACGAGCTGCTGGACATCGCCGGGGACCACGCGGTCCAGGCGGGCAACGAGTTTTTCGAGGAAGCCGGGTTTCACGGATGAAAGATTGCCAGGTGGAGGTTATCGGTATTCAAGAAAGGCATGGAATCGCTGTTGTTGGTTTTCTGCACCTTTCCCGATGCGGCGTCGGCGCGACAGATTGGCACGGCGCTGGTGGAAAGGCAACTGGCAGCGTGCGTCAATCTTCTGCCCGCCGTGGAGTCGGTTTACCGCTGGCAGGGCAAGGTGGAAACCGCCGCCGAGACGCTGGCGGTTTTCAAGACGACTTCCGCCGCGTTTCCCGGATTCCAACAGGCGCTGGCGGAAATGCATCCTTATGAGGTGCCGGAAATCGTGGCGCTGGAACCCGCACAAGTCGCCGCGCCTTACCACGCATGGGTG
>CAYXZE010000214.1:0-5062 GCA_964469395.1 uncultured Luteolibacter sp. | reverse complement strand
TGGTTCAATTTCCCTCTTCAGCGTCAACACATTACAAAAGTATTACTCGGGAGGATCAATCGTGCAAATAGGTTCGCGGCCGGTAGAAGAAGGCGAACGGTATGAAAACGACAGCGGTCCCTAACACCAGCCAGGTGAAGAACCGGAAATAAGCCGCACCCTCCAGCTTGCTCTGGCCGCCGGAAAACTCGGTGCGCCTGAATCCGGCTTCGGCGGGCTTTTCCCTGATCCCGAGCGCGGCCTTGCGGCGGCCCAGCCAGCTATCGTCCGCGGCGGGAGCATCACCGGCGACTTTCTCGATGATGACGCCGATGTCCCATTGCGTCTTGGAGATGCGATCCGGCCCGGCACTGGAAATGCGGGCGTGGGAGGAATCGATGAGATCATACACCAGCGGATTTCCCCACGGGTCCTTCAGATCGACGATCAGCCCGCGACCCTCTTCATTGCCGGGAAATCCAACGCCGGATCGCGTTTCAATCCGGCTGGCGGCGGCCATGAAAGTCTGGCGTCCGGGGATTTCCAGAGACTCCAGCCGGCCCTGATTGCAGCGGGCGAGGAAATCGTCAGCATCGCTCGCCGCGTCATAACCGGGCAGCACGACATTGCGGGGAGAGGTCCGCCAATCCGGCGGAAGTTTGGCGATGGCCTGCTCGAACTGCGCCTCGGCGGCCGACGGGATGGCGATGAAGCGGTTGACCTGCGCGGTGAAATGATTGCCGAGAAACACCGAAAGCAAAAACAACGACATGACCAATGATTTGATCGCCTTGGGCGACTGGGTGTAGGCGAACTCCAGGCCGACGACGGAAATCATGATTTCCGAAGCGGTGATGAGCATGTAGGCGGCGATCTGCCAGCCGACCGACGGCCGCAGGCCCGCATCGATCCATGTCTGGACCAGCGTGGTCAGACCGAACGCCGCCGTCATCAGAAGCAGGCCGAGACCGATTTTCCGCAGCGGGGTGAGCGGGAAAATCCGGTTGAGCCAAGGGTAAATGACAAAGGTGAAAAGCGGGATGTAGGCCAGAATAAGGATCGGATTGACGGCCTGGATCTGGGACTCCAGCCAGGTGATGCCGAGGAATTTCAAATTCATCTGCTTTGCCTGCAACACCCACGAGGATCCCGTCTGATCATAGAGCGACCAGAATACCGCGACGAAGATGAACAGCGGAATCAGTTTCCCGAGCGCGACCAGACCCTCGCGGGAAAACGCCTCCTTGAAAACCCCGCATCCTGACGGCGGAATGTGGACGAAGCGGTTGCGCCCGAGCCAGAACATGAAGGTGGCGAGGGCCATCAGCACGCCGGGAACGCCGAAGGCCCAGTGCGGCCCGTAATGTTTCAACAGCCACGGCGTCAGAAGCGTGGAAAAGAACGAGCCGAAGTTGATGGAAAAGTAGAACCAATTGTAAATCCGCGATAACAGATGATGGTTTTTCCCGCCGAACTGGTCGCCCACGTGGGCGGATACGCAGGGCTTGACACCTCCCGCACCGAGACAAATCAACAGCAGTCCGGCAAGCAGCCAATACCGGGAATAGCCGAAGGACCCCATGCAGGCGAGCACGCCGTGACCGAGACAGTAAACGACGGATAGATACAGAATGGTCCGGTATTTCCCGAGGAACACATCCGCCAGCAAGGCCCCGAAAAACGGCGTGAAATACACCCAACTGGTGAATTGATGATAGTATTCCACCGCCTGGTTGCCGGTGAGCGCCCGACCTCCGGTGCCATCCATGAAATGCAGGTATTGCACCATGAACACGACCAGGATCGTGCGCATGCCATAGAATGAAAAACGCTCGGCCGCCTCGTTCCCGATGATGAAGGGGATGCCGGGCGGCATTTTATCGGTTTCCAGCGGAGTCGTGCGGCGGTCCATGGTTCTGTTATTTCGTGATCACTTCCCGGAAGATTTTTTCCAACTGGCCGACGATGCCGGGCCAGCCGAGTTCCCGCGCCTTGGCGAGTGCTCCGGCTGCGAGTGTGGAGCGAAGCGCCGGATCGGTCAGCCGTTCGGCGGCATCGAGGAATGCGGTTTCATCGCCTTTTCTCACTTTCAGGAGATTGCCGCCGTCCGCGCCGTGCCAGGCGGCGGCGGCGTAATCGTAGGCGAGGATTGCCAGTCCGCTGGCCATGCCTTCCACCAGGACGTTCCCGAAAGTCTCGGTCTCGCTGGGGAACAGCAGGATGTCGGAAGACGCATAACATGCCGCGAGCTTTTCCCCCGTCATATAGCCGGGAAACAGAACTTCCGGATGGTCGCGCATCAATTTCGCGCGCACCGGACCATCGCCGACGACAATGCAAACCATGTCCGGCCGGGATTGCCGCATGCGGGTGAACGCGCGGATCGCCAGCCCGATGTTTTTCTCCGCCGACACCCGCCCCACCACCAGGGCGATTGGCGCATCCCCATCCACCCCGAACTCCCGGCGCAACGCCCCGCTTCTCCTCGCAGGCGAAAACAACGTAGTATCCACGCCGCGGCCAAGGACGCCGATTTTTGAAAACCCGGCGAGCAGCAGCTTGTCGCGGGCGTCCGGCGATGGCACGAGCGTGCGGTGCAGGCGGTCGTGGAACCATTTCTGATAGCGCCAAACCTGCCTGCCCACCCACTCCGCGCCGTATTGCTGGAGATACTCGTGGAAATTCGTGTGAAAGCCCCCGACCACCGGAATCCCCAACTTGCGGGCGGCGGCCGCGGCGGAAAATCCGAGCGGCGTCTCGATCGCCACATAGACCACGTCCGGGCGGCGTTTTTCCCAGCGCCGGCGCAGCTCCCCCGGCCACGGCGCGCCGACCTTGATCTCCCAGTAACCGGGCAACGGCCACGACAACACGGTGGATTCGCCATCGCCACGGGCTTTTCCCGAACGAATGATTTCCACCCGGTGCCCCCGCTCGCGCAGCCCCGAACAAAGCCGGCCTAACGAAAGCGCCACGCCATTGATGTCGGGCACGTAGGTGTCGGTCACCACTTCGATCCAGAGCGGGCGATCCATCAGCGACCTCCCTGGCGTGCGAGTTTCACCCATCCGTGTTTCAAAATGGAAACGATCCGCAAATACCATGCGCGGCGCCTGCCGACCATGCCGCCGCGCGAAAGCAGCCGGGCAACCTGAATGGCCGTGGTGAACTCGCCGCTGTTAGGATTCAAATACCGCGGGTAACGGATCATCGCGCCGCAGACCAGTTCCGTGACGCTCAAGCGGCGGGTGCGCCGCGGGCATTCCAGCAGATCCCGCGTCAGCCCCCAGCCCGCATAAAACGGCAGCCCGTGAGTCACGACGGGCACGCCGCGCAAAATCGCTTCAAAGCCCAGCGTCGAGGTCATCGTGTGAACCTCATCACACAGATCGAGCCAGTCGAGGACGTTTCCATCCGTCACCGCCAGATCCGCCACGCCGTTCGCGGAAGGCGGCAGCACATGGCCGTGGCGCGCGCCGGCGACCAGATCGGGGTGGGCCTTGAAAATCAAAAACGCCTCCGGCTCGACCGCCCTCACCCGCCGCAACAACTCGTCATTGGACCGCACTTCCGGGCTGCCGAATTTGATGGAAGCATCCGCCTCCACCTGCCCCGGCACCAGAATCACCTTGCGGTTCCCGGCCAGCCGGCGATCCCAGGCCACTTGGTTTCCGCCGACGTTGTATTTCGTCAGCCGGTGCTCGCGCAGAAAGGCTAACAGCTCTTCCGCATCCGCCATTTCGTCAGCCGTGAAATCCCCGGCTTCCAGCATCACTTCCAATCGACTCGCCGTCCGCGGGTCGAAATAAATGCCCAGATCATCCCGCACCCAGGAAAGCGGCCGGTGGAACGTCGCCCCCAAGCCGGAAGAACGCAGGAAGCCATCTTCCACCCGGACCACCGGCACCGTTGAATTCTCCGGCGCGGCCGACCCGCCCCACAAAAGCAGCGCCGCATCCGGCCGCGCGTCCACGATTTTCCCGGCATCCCGCAGCGAATCCGCGTGGCGCAACTCGGCTCCCGGAGAACGGAAAAAATCCTCCGCCAAGCCGCGTTTCCAAGGAGCCCAGCCCACCGTCACCCGCAGTCCGGCATCCTGCCGGGCCATCGCCCGCTGGAGTTCCAGATGATCGAGAATCCGCCCGAGCCCGCAGGACTCGCCGCTGTCCGGATCGAAATAATGGCTGTATTCCAAATACGCGGCTTCAAACAAACGGGCCAAATCCACCTGCCGCTCCCGCTTCTGCACGGTGCCCTCGCAGCGATCTTCGGTGAGGCCCCATCCGGCGTAAAAATTCCAGCCGTAAGTCTTCACCCGGCAGCCATGAATCAACCCCTCCATGCCCATCAGCGAAGTCCCGGCATAAACCTCCCGGCAGAATTCAAAACAACTCGCCGGTGAAATGTCCGGCGGCAGCAATCGCACGCGGGGTTCATCGAAAACCCATGGCGAAAAACACGAATGCTTGCCCCGGTAGCGGTGGTCCGGGTGGGCGCGCAGATAAATGGTTTCCCCGGGATGCTCGTCGAGCGCGTCCCGCACCATCCGGTCGAAGTCGGCCTCCCTCAAGCCACCGTAATCCAGCGACGCGTCCCCTTTCGTTTGATCCACGACCATCACCCCGGTTTTTTCCGGCAGCGGCGTGTTGGTGAAATCTCCCGGATACCAATTGTATTTGGAAACCTTCAAGGCGCGGAAACGAGCCAGCAAATTTTCCGTTTCCGCCCGCCCCCCGGCCCCCGCGCGCATCCAGCCGCCGGGATTTCCCGAATTCAGGGCCGTCACCAAATCACTTTGCCCCGAAGCGTCGTAGTAAATCCCCCGGGAATCCGCCACCAAACCGTAAACCTGCCCCTCGCCCGGCTTCATCGAGCGCACCAGCGCATCCTCCAGCACCAACAACCGCCCGCCACGTGCGCGGGAAGCCGCGATCGCCGCCCGGCCGCTGGGCCGGTAGCCCCACCCCGCGACCACCGTTTCCCCGTTCAATCCCAAACGCTCCACCATCCCGTCCAAGAGCGGATGGTCCCACAATTTCCGGAAGGGCCACCGTATTTGAAGATCCTTGCGTGCAGCCATTCA
>CAYXZE010000213.1:0-5072 GCA_964469395.1 uncultured Luteolibacter sp. | reverse complement strand
GGCGTCTTCGACCTCATCGCCACCGACCACGCGCCGCACACGCCGTTCGAGAAATCCCAGGATTTCGTCACCTCGCCCAACGGCATCACCGGCATGGATACCGCGCTGGTCTCGCTCTATCACCACTTCGTCGCCACCGGCAAATTCGGCTGGGATCTCGTCGTGAAACGCTACAGCGCCGAGCCGCGCCGCCTGATGGGCCTGCCTGCGGTTTCCATCGAACCCGGCCAGCCCGCCGACCTCATCCTCTTCGACACCGAGGCCGAAACCACCTTCACCAAGGATTTCATGAAATCGAAATCACAGAACACCCCGTTCATCGGCCAGACGCTCAAAGGCCGCGTCGATCTCGTCGTCCTCGGCACCGAGGTCCTGCTGGAGCGGTAAAATAAGGGGTGCGGACATTCCTGTCCGCACGCGAATGGGTAGAGAAAAAATGAACCCGACAGTCTAACTGAAAAACAAAGAGAGTCGGCATCCGGTCGCCCGTCCATGGGAAGCCGATGAAAAGCGCGTCGCTCGTTTCATTGATGGCGGAACAGGAATGTCCCGCCCCCTTATGCAAGACCGCCTCAGCCGGGATAATCCCCCGCGATGTAGCCCTGCAATTGGTGAATGGTGCTTTCCTGGGACAGCATCACCCAATTGACAAGATCACCCATGGAAATAACACCCACGAGCTGGCCGTCATCGACGACGGGCAGGTGGCGGACGCGGTGGCGGGTCATCAACTCCATGCACGTTTCAATGCCGTCCTTGCTGCGGACGGTCACCACCGGCCGGGAAATGATTTCACCGACCTTGGTATCCCGGGATGTGCGGCCTTGCAGAACGACCTTGCGGCTGTAATCGCGCTCGGAAAGCACCCCGATCACCTGGTCGTTCTCCATGACCACCAGTGCGCCGATGTTTTTCTCGCCCATCTGGTGGATTGCCTCATACACCGTGTCATTCGGCGAAGTGATGCAGATTTGCCCGCCCTTGTTGTGCAGGATGTCGTAAACGGTGCCGGTGATTTCCATGGGGGTTCCTCCTTTTTGAAGTCTGTTTACCCTGCATCTCCAGAGAGATGACGTCAAGAACTCAGGACGACGAAATCAAAATCCTTAATCCTTGATTGATGGATGCTCTCCATGGCTTGATGGGCGGTATGAAAGCCTACCTTGATTTGATGCGCGATGTGGTGGAAAACGGCGAAACGCGCTCCGACCGGACGGGCACGGGAACAGTCTCGGTTTTCGGCCGCCAGGCCCGCTACGATCTGCGCGAGGGATTCCCCTGCGTCACGACCAAGAAACTCCACCTCCGCTCGATCATCCACGAGCTGTTATGGTTTCTCCGGGGGGAAACGAACACCCGCTATCTCAAGGAAAACGGCGTGACGATCTGGGACGAGTGGGAGGACGCCGAGGGCGAACTCGGCCCGGTTTACGGCAAGCAATGGCGCGCCTGGCCGACACCGGAAGGCCGGACCATCGACCAGATCCGGCTGCTCATCGACGGCCTGCTCGGCAACCCGCATTCGCGGCGGCACGTCGTCTCCGCCTGGAATGTCGGGCAAATCCACCAGATGGCGCTGCCGCCGTGCCATCTGTTATTTCAATTCTACGTCCACGAAGCCCCCGAAGGCGGCCGACCGGGGCTTTCCTGCCAGCTCTATCAGCGCAGCGCGGATTTGTTTCTCGGCGTCCCCTTCAACATCGCCTCCTACGCCCTGCTCACCCAAATGGTCGCCCACGTCTGCGGCTACGAGGCGCGGGATTTCGTCCACACCTTCGGCGATCTCCACCTTTACTCGAACCACCTGGAACAAACGGAACTCCAGCTCAGTCGCGAGCCCCGCCCCTTGCCGACCTTGTGGCTGAATCCGGCGGTGACGGACATCGATCATTTCACCATCGACGACATCCGGCTGGAAAATTACGATCCGCACCCGCACATCAAGGCGCCTGTGGCCATTTAAAATCATGAGTTTACACCTGACCGCCGTGGTGGCGATGACCCCGGAGCGGGTGATCGGCCGGGCCGGCACCCTGCCCTGGCATTTGCCGGAGGACCTCGCCTTTTTCAAACGCACCACCTCGGGCCACCCGATCGTGATGGGCCGCAAGACCTACGAATCCATCGGACGCCCGCTGCCGAAACGGCGGAACATCGTCATCACCCGCGACCCGGACTGGGCGGCGGAGGGCGTGGAAGTGATCCACCGGCCGGAGGATCTCGCGCGTTTGCCGGGGATCGACGGACAGGTTTTCATCATCGGCGGCGCGGAAATTTACCGGGCGTTCCTGCCGATGGTCGATGACTGGCTGGTGAGCCACGTATTCGAGACCCACCCGGGCGACACCCGCCTGCCGGAGTTTGAAAACGGGTTCCCGGAATCCGTGGTGATCGAGGAGCACGCCGACTTCGAGGTGCGCCGACATTTTCGAGTTCTTTAACTGCCGAGTTTCGGCTTGCAACTGTTTACCCCTTCCCCTAGAAGCTCCCGCACAGCTTCTGACGAAAGAAAGGAGTGGGTCTCGCACCCACTCTTTTGCGTCTCCAGACATCAGCAGCGCCGATTGCAGACACCGCCCGCCATGACCAACGATATCGTCGCCCTCATCGAGTATTACGAAAAAGAAAAAGGCATCGACCGCGACAAAGTCGTGGCCGCGCTCGAATTCGCTTTCATCTCGGCTTATCGCAAAATGGTTCCCGGCGCCGACGCCATTGAAACCCTGCGCGCCGCCGTGGATACCAAGAAGGGCGAAACCAAGATTTACGCCTGTCTCACCGTCGTCGCGGATGAGGACCACACGGACAAATTCAACCAGGTCCCCCTTTCCACCGCCATCAAGAAGGCTCCGGGTGCCCAGGTCGGCGACATCCAGGAATTCAACGTCACTCCCAAAGACTTCGGCCGCATCGCGGTGCAAACCGCCAAGCAAACGATGATGCAGCGCCTCCGCCAGGCCGAGAAGGAAATGATTTACGAGGAATTCAAGGACCGCGCCGGCGACGTGGTCTCCGGCACCGTCCGCCGCTTCGAGCGCAACGACGTGATGATCGACCTCGGGAAATTCGAAGGCATCATGCCGAACCGCGAGCGCGTCCAGGGCGAGGACTACAACATCGGCGACCGCATCCGCGCCTACGTGCTGGCCGTGGAAAACGAAGGTCGCGGCCCGGAAATCATCCTTTCCCGCAGCCACCCGAACTTCGTCCGCCGCCTGTTCGAGGCCGAAGTGAATGAAATTTCCGACCGCACCGTGGAAATCCGCGGCATCGCCCGCGAAGCCGGTTTCCGCACCAAAGTCGCCGTCTGGAGCAGCGACCCGAAGGTCGATCCCGTCGGTGCCTGTGTCGGCATGCGCGGCGCGCGCGTCAAAAACATCGTCCGCGAGCTCAACAACGAAAAAGTGGACATCATCCGCTGGAGCGAGGACCCCAAGGAATTCGTCCGCGAGGCGCTCAAGCCCGCCGAACTCCGCTCGATCACCGTCGATGAGGAATCCCACACCGTTCACGTCACGGTGGATGAAATCGACCTCAGCAAGGCAATCGGCCGCAAGGGCCAGAACGCCCGCCTTTCCTCCCGCCTGATGGGCTGGGACGTGCAGGTCCGCCGCGACGAGTCCAAGGAAGAACAGTTCAAGGAAAAAATCGGTGGCGTCGCCCACTCGCTCGGCGAACAACTCGGAATCACTGACGAACTCGGCCAGAAGCTCACCCTCATTGGTGGTGTTAGCGCCGCGATGATCGTCGATATGCCCGCTGACTTCATCGCATCCGCGCTGGAGATCACCGAAGACGAAGCCGAAGCGATCCTCCTCCGCGCCCACGGCATCGTCAGCGGCACCGCCGCCGTCGCTTCCAACGACTGATTTCCCTGCCCCCTTCCCTCCCATTTCCACTCTCCCACCAACTCTGCAGACAAGCCGGATGCCCGAAAATAGCGACAGCTCTCCTAAAAAATCCAAGGTCCTCGATCTTCTCGATACGACCAAGAAACCATCGCGCCGCGAGCGCCAGCGCAAGGAGGCTGAAATCGTTCCGCCGCCCCCGAGTGACTTGGAGAAAAAGAAGGCCAACGCCCTCGATCTTTTCGCCGAAGACAAAAAGCCGAAAGTTCGCAAAACCACGCGCTCCGGCAAGGCAATCATCGGCACCATTTCCAAGATCCTCGACAAAGAGGACGAGGCTGCGAAACCCGTTGAAATTCCAGCCCCCGTCGTCGCCGAGATCCCGCAAGCGGTCGCCGAAACCGTGGCCGAGGAACCCGTTTCCGACGATCCGAAACTCATCGTCATCAAGCCGCCGATTCTGGTGCCGGATCTGGCCGCCCGCCTCGGGTTGAAGCCGTTCAACATCATGGCGGATCTGATCAAAATCGGTGTCTTCCCCGCTCCCAACCAACCGTTGGAGCCGGACGTCGCCGCCAGGATCTGTGAAATTCACGGCTTCACCTTCGAGCGTGAAAAACGCGACAAGGACAAGGGAGTCCACAAGGAAGTCGTCGTCATCAAGGAACCGGAAATCGTCGTCGAAGAGCCGGTCGATTTGCTCAAGAACCGCCCGCCGATCGTCACGATCATGGGTCACGTTGACCACGGCAAGACCTCCATCCTCGACTTCTTCCGCAAGTCCAAGGTCGTTTCCGGCGAGGCCGGCGGCATCACCCAGCACATCGGAGCCTATCAGGTCATCCACAACGATCAGGAAATCACCTTCCTCGACACTCCCGGCCACGCCATTTTCTCCGACATGCGCGCCCGCGGCGCGGACATCACGGACATCGTCATCATCGTGGTGGCCGCCAATGACGGCATCATGCCGCAGACGCTGGAGGCCATCAAACACGCCAAGAAAGCGAAGAAAACCATCATCGTCGCCATCAACAAGTGCGACCTCCCCGCCGCGAACGTGGACCGGGTGAAATCCCAGCTCGCCGAAAACGGCCTGCAAACCACCGACTTCGGTGGCGACACCGAGTTCGCCGAAGTTTCCGCCCTCACCGGCAAGAACATGGGCGACCTGCTCGAACTCATCGCCCTCCAGGCCGAGGTTCTCGAACTCAAGGCCAACCC
>CAYXZE010000212.1:0-5074 GCA_964469395.1 uncultured Luteolibacter sp. | reverse complement strand
TTGATCCTTTTTGCGGCTGAAAATCTTCGCCTGATTTTGATGCGTCGGCCCTGCCGTGGATCGTTCGCAACTCCTCCCGGACAAGCACAATCCTTCACGTGAGTTCCGCCACATTTGGAACATCAGAACTCCCAACGACCAGATTCAAACCCTCCGCGCTCACCGAGCACCTCCGCCCGCTTCAATCCGTGTAACACCATTTGTCACACTCCCTTGCAATTCATCGAGCAGCAAAAAGTGGCCCGAGACGGATTCGAACCGCCGACACGTGAATTTTCAATCCACTGCTCTACCAACTGAGCTATCGGGCCATTACTGGCACCACCCTCGCGGGCGGGGCGGAAGTAAGAGTGGTCGCGCGGGTTTTGACAACCGGAAAATTGCTTATTTCCGCATTTTCCAACATTCACCCGCTCACTTGAGAAACACCTCGCGCGCCTTGGCACCCTCGCCGGGGCCGACAATGCCGCGTTGCTCCAGAATATCGACCATCCGCGCCGCGCGGGTGTAGCCCAAACGCAGCCGCCGCTGGAGCAGCGAGGTGCTGGCTTTCTGCTCCTGGCGCACGACTTCGATGCATTTCATGATGAGTTCTTCGTCCGCTTGCGAGACGTCGTCGTCATCATCGTCGCTGTCACTGCCATTGATGGAGGCTTGGATTTCTTTTTCAAACTGCGGCTTTGCCTGGGCGGCGCAGTGGTCGATGATGCGCTCGATCTCGGCATCGGTGACGAAGGCACCTTGGGCGCGCTCCAGTTTCGCGGAACCGGGCGGCAGATAGAGCATGTCGCCCTTGCCGACGAGTTTGTCAGCGCCCTTGGTGTCGAGGATGACGCGGGAGTCGAGGGCGGAGGAAACCTGGAACGCGATCCGGGACGGGATGTTCGCCTTGATGATGCCGGTGACCACGTCCGCCCGCGGCGTCTGGGTGGCGATGATGAGGTGGATGCCAGCGGCACGGGCTTTTTGCGCGATCCGGGCGATGCACATTTCCACATCGGCCGGCGCGGTCTGCATCAGGTCGGCAAGCTCGTCGATCAGGACGACGATGTAGGGAAACTTGGTGGGAATCTGCTCTTCGTAAACCTCCTCGTCCTCGTCATCCGCTTCGGGACCGAGGTCGCCATCGCTGAGAGCGGAAGCCAGCGAGTCCATCTCCTCGTCCGGCTCATCCTCCATCATCGACCACGGCGGGGCCTGATGGCTGCCAGGGACTGCCGGATCCAGCAATTCACTCGGATCGAACGGGACTTCAGGCTCCGGGCCACCGTCTATCAGCTCTTCTTCCGGCTCCGGCACGGGAGTTGGCTTTTCCTTCTCCGGGATGGGACGGGAGTTGAAGCTGTCGAAATTCCGCACGCCGACTTTGGCGAAAATCTTGTAACGTTTTTCCATCTCGTTGACCACCCACTTGAGGGCGGCCACGGTCTTTTTCGGATCGGTGACGACCGGGACCACGAGGTGCGGCAGCCTGTTATACATCTGCATTTCCACCACCTTGGGGTCCACCATGATGAAGCGCAACTCGTCCGGGCTGAACTTGAAGAGCATGGACGCGATGATCGAGTTGATGCAGACGGATTTGCCGGAACCGGTCGCACCCGCCACGAGGCAGTGCGGCATGGCGGCGAGGTCGGCGATGACCGTGTTCCCATAGACGTCCTTACCCAGGGCGAGCGGGATCTTTTTCTTGGAAGAGTTGAAATCCGTGGAATAGAGCAGCTCGTGGAGCGGCACGGCGACTTTCTTGCTGTTCGCGATCTCGATGCCGACGGTGTCCTTGCCGGGGATGGGGGCGAGGATATTGATCCGTTCGGCACAAGTGGCGCGGGCGATATCAGCTTCTAACTGGGAGATTCGGGAAACGCGGAGGCCGGTGGACGGGTAAATCTCGTAGCGGGTGATGGTGGGACCACGGGTGATGGGACCGGCCGTCACGTCGATGCCGAAAGCCTTGAGCGTATCAATGATGATCTGGCGGGTCTCTTCCTTATGGTCATCATCCGAATCCGAGTCTTCCACCTCGGGCAGCGGGTCGAGCAGGTCGAACTGCGGGATCTGATAGTTCGGGAACCGGCCCTCTTGGAGTCCCTGATGCTCCGGGGAGGGCTTGCGGCTGAACGGATTTTTCCCGATGAGTTCGGGGTCGATGGCACGGCGCTGGGAAGCATCGATGATCTCAGGAGTGGGAATTTCGCGCAGCGGCAGCATCGCCTGCGGGTCTTCAGCAGCCGTTTTTCCTGAGGTTGTGGATTTCGCCGCCTCGCGCTCCTTGCGCCGTTGTTCGCGCTGGCGTTCGCGCTCGGCGAGCATTTCCGCCTCGCGGGCGGCGATTTTCCCGCTCGCGCTGCGGCTTTCCCGCCAGTCATGGAGTTTTCTGCGGAGCAGACGATAGCACGCCTTGATGAACCGCACCGGCTGGTGGCCGGTGAGCATGATCACGGCCACCAGATAGACCGCGCTGGTCAGGATGAGCGTCCCCGCACGGGCGATGACTTTGCCGAGCACGAAGCCCAGCCCGTCGCCAATGACTCCGCCGGGACTATCCGGCAGATTGCAGCGCGCCGCCCATTCCAGGAAAAAGAAATCCGCGGCATCCAGCCAGGCGGCCCCGGCTAACAGCAGGATGCAGAATCCGATCATCGCCCGCGGCCAGATCCGCGTGTCAAAGGCCAGCTTGATGATGCCGAACCAGATGAACCCCACCGACACCAAATAGCCCGCCGCGCCGAAAAGCAGGATTTGGACGAAACCGAGAATGCCGCCCACCAGCCCGATCAGGTTTTCCCCCTTGGCATCGGACTTCCCGGCAAACGCCTCCAACAGACCGATCCTCGGCAAGTCCGCCGGACTGTATTTCACCAGCGACAACAACAACAAGAGACCTGCCGTGATCCAGATGATCCCGGTGATCTCGTTCGACCATCGCGTCGGCTCGGGCACTTCGCCCCGCTTCATGTTGTCCTTGGCTGCCATCGGAATTCGCTGCGCCGGCAGCATTCCCCGGCTCGGGGCCATGGGCAAGATTGTTTTCAAAGCCGTAAATTACGACATTCCTAAGCATTCAGGGCTTGGAGCTCCCTCCTTGGCGGGCAAATCTGCGGCGTGCGCCTGCTCACCCTGAAAATCCAGGAACCCCTCCCCGGTCTCGTCCTGCCGGAAATGACCGCCGATCACGGCCCGGACGAAGCCGCCCGGCGTTATCGGGCCATCGTCATCACCACCCTCCGCCAACTGCACGGCCTTTCAAACGCCCGTCTGCGCCTCGCCGTCGCGCCCGACGACGCCCGTGAGGCAGTCCGCTTCTGGCTGCTCCCCCGCCTGGCCGAGCGCTGGCAGGCCGATGGCGCGGTTTTCAAATCCGAGGGCTGGGAAATCGACTTCGGCGGAAATACCGACGGATTCACCCTTCATGCATCGGGTGAAATCCTCTGCCCCTACCTCGGTGCCCGCTGGGTTCACACCGCCCTTCTGGGGCTGGGCCGCACCACCCGTCAAGTCATCGGCCCCGCCACCGATGGCGGCGAATATTTCCACGCCCGCGCCCCCGAGGCCCCCGCCGATTTACCGCCCCGCATCCTGCCGGAACTTTCCGTCATCCGAACCAGCGCCCACTGGCACCAGGCCCTCGACAGCGCCCTCGGCCCGGCACTGAAACGGGCTTGGGAGGAGGAGGCGTCCCGTTACTTGAGTTAGAGATTCCGGATGCGGACAATCACGCAGACAAGCTGAAGCTTGAACTCCGGGCGGTCGCTGAACGACCGTCACGATTTCCCCGTTCAGGCTCTATTTTGAATCCAAGCCTCCCGGAAACAGCGGCATGGCGGTGCTGATGAATGCAAGTCCTGCGTTTTCCGCAAAAATGCCGTGCGATTCCGGGAAAAATCCGCGTAAATCCCTGCGGACCTTGGCTTAGAGCCTATCCGCATCCCCATTTTTCACCGATGTCTTCCGCTTCCATTCAAATTCTCCACAAAGATCGCCTTCCCGCCACCGGCTGCCTGATCATCCCCGGACGGCTCGACTACGAGTTCCTCCCGCAGTTTGAGAAAATTTTCCACGGCCGCAAAATCACCTGGCTCATCGAGGAAAACGCCGCCTACGCCCCGAACCTCCGCACCCATCTGGAAAAATCCGGCTCCGGCGCGATGTTCGCCGCCACCGATCCCAACCCCGCAGCCGCCGGCAGCCAGTTGAAGCCCTACCTGGAAAACGGCGGCGTGCTGATCTTCGTCCCCGGCCGGGTCATGGCCCACCGTGCCACCGCCAATCACATTCCGGCGGACCACCTGAAGGCCTTGTGCGCCTTCGGCCTGCCGATCTTGCCGATCGCCGTCGATTGTCCGCGCGAATCCGGATTGGTCGTCGAGTCCAAATCCTCGCTGCCCCTCGCGGTGATCTCCCTGGCCAAGCCGATTGCCGCCGGATCCGGCATCGCCGTTTTCCAACAAGCCCTGCTGGTGGCGAACGAGGAAGCCTATTCCCAACGCTCCCTCTTCAAGGGCTCGCTGGCCATGACCCTGCTGGAAGGCCTTAAAAAACACGGTTCGAAACGGCGCGTCATGGACGGCTCGGATGACACCGAATACGGCTTCGACAAGATTCTCGCCGCCGCCATCGCCTTTTCCAAATTCATCAGGGAGGAAACCGACAAGCCGCGGGTCGCCATCGTGCTGCCACCCGGCAAGGGCGCGCTCATTGCCAACCTCGCCGTCCTCTTCGCCGGTAAAGTCCCGGTGAACCTCAATTTCACCGCTGGCCACGAAGCCGTGAAATCCTGCATCCGCCAGGCCGACGTGGACCGCTTCATCACCGCGGATCCGTTTGTTAGAAAAGTCTCGTCATTCCCCTGGCCGCCCAACCGGGATCTCATTTTCATCGAGCGCGTCCTGCCCGCGCTCAAAAAGAAAATGCTCGTCTGGGGCGCCATTTCCAAAATCCTTCCCGCCGCGATCCTCGGCCGCCTGCTAGGACTGCACAAGCGGCGCGACGGAGACGAGGCCACCCTGCTCTTCACCTCCGGCTCGTCCGGCGAACCCAAGGGCGTCGTCCTCAGCCATCGCAACGTCCTCGC
>CAYXZE010000211.1:0-5095 GCA_964469395.1 uncultured Luteolibacter sp. | reverse complement strand
AGAATCATTAACAGCAGAATCATTGGAAAAGGGGATTTCTCCAAAATGATTCTGCTATCAATCATTCTGCCATCACTCTTCCCCGCCTTGCCAAGACAGAAGACAGCAAGACGCAAGACGCAAGACGCAAGACAGAAGACAGAAGACAGAAGACAGAAGACGGCAAGACAGAAGAAAAGAGGGCTGTCGCCCGACTCTTCCTCTTTTCTTGTGTCTTGTGTCTTGCCGTCTTCTGTCTTTCCGCGCAACGACGCAAAGGTCGCGGAGGTTCGCCCTGCCTTCTTTCGCGTTCGGGGGAATTTCGTGCTTTCTGTTTAACCGGTGGGTTGATATTTTCCTCATGGACTCCTCACGCACTTGAACGCCCCCCCCTAACCATGGTTGATGCCTCCTCTGTTGAAATCCTGCTGGTTGAGGACAATCCGCAGGATCTGGAACTGGCCTTGCGGGCCTTGCGCAAGGCGAATCTGGCCAACCGTATCCAGACCGCCCGTGACGGTGCCGAGGCTCTGGATTTCATGTTTTGCCAGGGCGCGCACGCCGGGCGGAACATCGACGACACGCCCAAGGTGGTCCTGCTCGATCTGAAACTTCCCAAAGTGGACGGTCTGGAGGTGCTTCACCGGATCAAGTCCGATCCGCGGACCCAGATGGTTCCAGTGGTGATGCTGACCTCTTCCAAGGAGCAGAGCGACGTGCTCCGGAGCTACCGGCTGGGAGTGAACGGTTACATTGTCAAACCGGTGAATTTCGATGATTTTACCAAAGCGGTGCAGGAGCTGGGCATGTTCTGGCTGTTGCTCAACCAGTTGCCGAAGCTTGAGGAGTAAATGTCGCGATCCCCAGCCATTATGAGAGATCATGCCGGAAATCACGTGCGGTCGCCCTTGCGGGTTTTACTGGCGGAGGACAACGCCCTGGACGCGGAACTGGTCGTGCGTGAATTGCGCCGGGCCGGATTTGAGCCCGACTGGAAGCGGGTCGATAACGAGGCGGACTTCACGGCCAGTCTTCATGCCGGGCTGGACATCATTCTTTCGGACTTTGAAATGCCGGCATTTTCAGGTCTCCGCGCGCTGGACATCCTGAAGGAGTCCGGTCTGGAAATTCCATTCATCATCGTTTCCGGCATGATCGGCGAGGAGACGGCGGTGGCGGCGATGCAGCAGGGGGCCGTGGATTATCTGCTGAAGGACCGGCTGGTCCGCCTGGGGCCGGCGGTGAGGCACGCTTTGGAAAAAGGGCGCATGCGCCTGCACCGCAAACAGGCGGAACAGGCCCTGCGGGCGAGCGAGGAACGCTACCGGGCGCTTTTCGACTGCGCGCCGGACGGCATCATCGTCACCGATCCCGGAAGCAATTGCCTCGATGTGAACGCCAGCATTTGCCGGATGCTCGGCCGCAGCCGGGAGGAAATGCTCGGGCTGCACACCTCGCAAATCATGATTCCGTGCGAAAGCCGCCACATCGCCCAGGCCGTGGATGAAACCCAATCCAAGTCCGATCACCAGCGGGAGTGGCGGTTCCAGCGGAAGGACGGTTCCAGCTTTCCGGCCGAAGTGATCGCGACTTTCATGCCGGATGGAAACTTGCTGGCGATGGTGCGCGACGTGACCGAGCGCAAGAAGCTGGAGCAGCAATTTCTCCGCTCCCAGCGCATGGACAGCATCGGCACGCTCGCCGGCGGGATCGCCCACGATCTGAACAACGTCCTCGCGCCGATCATCATGGCTCTGGATCTGATGAAAATGAAGTTCACCGATCCGGCCAGCAAGGAGCTGCTATCCATCATCGGTTCCAGCGCCCAGCGCGGGGCGGATATGGTCGGGCAGGTGTTGTCCTTCGCCCGCGGGGTGGAGGTCCGGCGGATCGAGTTGAAAGTCGGCGATCTGATCCAGGACGTCGAGGGGATCGTCACCGAGCTTTTTTTCAAAAACATCCGGTTGCGGTCGGTTGTTCCTCCGGAGTTGTGGCCGATTCTGGGAGATCCCACCCAGCTCCACCAGGTTTTGCTCAATCTTTGCGTAAATGCCCGCGACGCCATGCCGGACGGGGGCGACCTGACGATTTCCGCCGACAATTTCGTCATCCGCGCTCCAGATGCCGGTTTGCCGCCCGATGCCGCACCGGGCTCCTATGTGTTTCTTCAAATCGAGGACAGCGGGACCGGCATGTCTCCCGAGGTGCTGGAGAAGATTTTCGATCCCTTTTTCACCACCAAGGAGGTAGGCAAGGGGACCGGTCTGGGGCTCTCCACCTCGCAGGCCATCGTGAAAAGTCATGGCGGCTTCATCCGTGTGGAGAGCGAGGCGGGCAAGGGGACGAGGTTTCAAATCTTCCTTCCGGCGCGGATCACCACTCCGGCGGATTCCGCGGAGCATCCAGCCACCGACGAGATGCCGCGAGGCCATGGCGAGGTGATTCTCTTCGTCGATGACGAGGCGGCGGTGCGCGAGATCACCTATCAGACACTGGAATCGTTCGGCTATCAGGTCGTGCTCGCTTCGGACGGCGTGGAAGCCGCGACCATTTATGGCAGCCGCGGCGCGGAAATCGCGGTGGTGATCACCGACATGAGCATGCCGCAGATGGATGGGCCGACCACCATCGGGGTGCTGCGCGGCATGAATCCGCAGGTGCGGATCATCGCCACCAGCGGGGTTTCCCCCAATGGCGGTATCGCCGGGGGAAATCTCGGCATCCGCCATTTTCTGGGCAAGCCCTACACGGCTGAAACGCTTTTGCGCGAGCTCCGGGAGATTCTCGCGGAGGAACCACAGGGCGCGGCTCACTGACCATTTCCGCCAAGCCATGAAAAGCAAACCCAGTGCCGGACCATCTCAAGCGCAATCCGCGGACTTGCCGCGAACTCCCGAGGAGTTGAAAATGCGGATCCGGGAGCGGACGGCGGAGCTTGAGAAGGAGATGGAGCTTTACAAGACGCTCTTCGATTACGCGCCGGACGGCATCGTCATCGCGGATTCCGCCAACAATTACCTCGACGCGAATGCCAGCATTTGCCGGATGCTCGGATACACCCGCGACGAGATGATCCGCATGAACGCTTCGGACATCGTGATGCCCGGAGTCATCCTGCAAGTCCCGGCCGCGGAGGAGTCGGTCCGGGATCATTCCTCATACCACTGGAGATGGAAGTTCCGGCGCAAGGACGGCACGACCTTTACCGCGGAAATCATCGGCAGCATGATTCCCGGTGGCAACATGCTGGGGATGATCCGCGATGTCACGGAACGCCAGCGCGCCGAGGAAGCCATCCAGGAGCTGAACGCCCAGTTGGAGGAGCGCGTCAACGAGCGCACCGCCAAGCTGGAGGCGGCCAATCAGGAGCTGGAGGCGTTTTCCTACTCGGTCTCACACGATCTGCGCGCGCCATTGCGTGCCGTGGACGGATTTTCGCAGGCGGTGCTGGAAGATTACGCCGCGTTGTTGCCCGAGGAAGGGCGGCGCTACCTTGAGACGATCCGCCAGGGAGCACAGAAAATGGGCGAGCTGATCGATGATCTTCTGGCGTTTTCTCGCTTGAGCCGGCAGCCCCTCCGGTTTCAGGAAATCAACACCGTCAGTCTGGTTCGCGGAGTGCTTGAGGATCTGCGTCTGGATGAAACCGGGCGGCAACTGGACGTGCGCCTTGGAGATTTGCCTCCGTGCCAGGGGGATCCCGCCTTGCTCCGGCAGGTTTGGATCAACTTGCTCTCGAATGCCGTGAAATACACCCGCAAGCGGGATCAGGCGGTGGTGGAAATCGGCGGCGAGGCGACTCCGGAAGGAAATGTTTATTTCGTGCGGGACAACGGGACCGGCTTCGACATGCGTTACTATGACAAGCTTTTCGGGGTTTTCCAACGCCTGCATCGCTCGGAGGACTACGAGGGAACCGGAGTCGGGCTGGCCATCGTCCAGCGGATCATCCACCGCCACGGCGGCCGGGTCTGGGCCGAGTCCGCGGTGGATCAAGGCGCCTGCTTTTCGTTCAATCTTGTGAACCCGGCTGAACCCGGCGATGCAAGCGCCGACACATCAAAATCAGGCGAAGATTTTCAGCCGCAAAAAGGATGAAAAAACACGCGGAAATGTGAACCACGGAATACTCGGAATACACGGAAACGAAAAAGCCCGGCCAGCCATGGAAGGCGGACCGGGCTCGGGAATGCGGGTGTTGATTACTTGGAGGACACCGGAGCTGGCGCTGGTGCCGGTGCGCTTGGGCAGCACGAAGCGGCAAGGAAGGAAGCTGCTGCGGCGACGACAAGGAGTTTGACGATTTTCATGATATTATTGGTTGTTGGTTTCGTTGTGCCTGCGCGTGAACGCAGGGTGACTCAAAAGAGCTAGCAGTTTGAATTGGCGAATCAAGACCTGAATGCAATCAATGGCGGCGAATGATTCAAGCCGCGTCCTGATCCGCGCGCTTGCGGCGGATGGTCGGCGGGCGCTCGCCAAGGACGACCTGGCGGTTGATCGTCACCGACTCGATGTCCTCGCGGGACGGGATGTCGAACATGACCTCCAACATCATTTTCTCGAAAATCGAGCGCAGGGCGCGGGCGCCGGTGCCGCGGCGGACCGCTTCCTCGGCGAGGGCGCGGAGGGCGTCGCGGGTGACGCGGAGCTTCACGTCGTTCATCGCGAGCTGCTTGCCGTATTGCTTCACCAGCGCGTTCTTCGGCTCGGTGAGGATCGATACCAGCTCGTCTTCTGTTAGTTTTCTGAGAGATGAGAGGACGGGCAGGCGGCCGATGAATTCCGGGATCAGGCCGAAGTGCAGGAGGTCTTCCGGCTGGACTTTTTCCAGGATGTTGACCGACGGATCGTCGAGGTTTTCCTTGTCGGTCGAGTGGAAGCCGAGGGTGTTGCTGCCTAACCGGCGGCGGACCATGTCCTCGAGGCCTACGAACGCGCCGCCGACGATGAAGAGGATTTTCTCGGTGTTTACCTGGATGTATTCCTGCTGCGGGTGCTTGCGACCGCCTTGGGGCGGGACGTTGCAGACGGTGCCTTCGAGGATCTTGAGAAGAGCCTGTTGGACGCCTTCCCCGGAGACGTCGCGGGTGATGGAAACGTTCTCGGTCTTGCG
>CAYXZE010000210.1:0-5105 GCA_964469395.1 uncultured Luteolibacter sp. | reverse complement strand
TTCAGCCTGCCACGGAGGTTGAAGACAAAATCATGAGGGACAAAATCATTTTGAGCACCTGAACTCACGCCGCGCCGGGTGTGGAAGGCAGAGTAACATGGGATTCAAAACCCTTTTATCTGTGTACATCTGCGAAATCTGTGGTTCAATTTCCCTCTTCAACACCGCCCATGTCAGGAAAACAGCCGAGGCCCTCGGCCTTGAAGCATCCCTCCTGATTTGAAGGCGGCCCCCCAGCTCAACGCTATCCGAATCGTGAACCACCTCGACCTTCGATTCGATGATGACCAATGGCTCCGCGCGGGATGAACATTCCTGTCCATCTCAACGAAGAGCCGCCCAGGTGATGATCCACCCAAGCGTGGAAAAAACCGCCACCAATTTCCAAAACAGCAGGGGATTGCGCTGGGCGTATGGCAGGGACTCGGTGCTCATCAGTGCCGGATCCGGGTGTCGCAAGTGGTGGAGAAACTCGGACATGGCCTCCTGCCGGGAATCGATCCGCACCGACAGTGCCTTGCGCAGGACCGCATCCATCCACGGCGGGACCATCGGGTTGTGGGCGGCGGCGGGATGGTAGGCGAGTTTGAAAAAATCCCGCAGATCGCGGGCACCGGCCCAGCCCTTGCCATACGGATGATGTCCGCCGGTGAGCAGGTGGTAGGTGATGGCGGCGATCGAGAACAGGTCGGAGCGGGTGGTCGGCGTGATGCCGAGGCGATATTCGGGGGCGGAGAAATCGAGCGTGCCGAGGGCGGATTCGCGTTCGAACGGCGTGGAAATTTCCGCAATGCCGCCGATCCGGCACGAGCCGTAGTCGATGATTTTCACCTGCCCGTCGATACCTAACAGAATATTGTCCGGTTTGAGATCCTGGTGCAGTGTGTCCCGCCTGTGCAACGCCCGTACGCCCTCGACGATCTGGCTGACGATGCCGATGACCTGCTCGACCGGCGGGTTGGGATTTTCCTCGCTCCACCGGGCGAGCGTGGGGCCGTCGATGGACTCCATCACATGATAGAGAAACCGCCTTGGTCGGGGACGGCGGATGACTTTGGCGAGGTGCGGGCTTTCGGTGCGGAGGCCGATCCATTCCTCAAGGGCGAACCGTTCGAGGTAGGAGGGATCGTCCTCGAAATTCACCGAGGGCGTTTTGAGCACGAGGCTGCGGTTCGCATCGTCCATGTCCGAAACCAGATAGAGCTGGGAGTTTTTCGACGCGGCGATGAGGCGCTCGACGTGGAGGCCGTCGATGGATTGGCCGGGCAGCAAGTCCGGAGGAAAGGGCAGGGCGGAAAGCTGGCGGAAGACGTCGTTCTTGTCGCTGTCCGGCAGCGACTGGATTTCTAACAGGATGCACGAGCGGTTGTCCGGGCTGTGGACGGCGGCCTCGCCGATGGCGTCGGCGCATGCCTGGGAATCGGGAGTTTCCCGGAGAATCGATTCGAGGTCCTGGCGGGAAACCTCGCCATGGATGCCGTCGGTGCTCAGGAGAAAGCGGTCGCCGGTCTCGATGGCGAACGAATGGTAGTCGATGTCCGGCGAAGCGGTGAGGCCGAGCGCGCGTGTTAGATAACAGGTATCCGCGGAGACTTGGGAGGCGTGGTCGCGGGTGATTTGTTCGAGCACGCCGTCCCGCAGGCGGTAGAGGCGGCTGTCGCCGATGTGGAAAACGTGGGCGGTCCGTGATTTGAGAACGATGGCGGTGAAGGTGGTGACACAGCCTTTTTCCGCATCCCGGAAGCCCTGGCCCTGGGAGAAAAGCCAGCGGTTGAGCGCGGTGAGCACCCGTTGGCCGGCGGTCCTGACTTCCCAGGATTCCGGGGTTTCGTAGTAGTCGGAAATGAAGCCGATCACCGCGGATTCGGCGGCCTCCTTGCCCGCGCTGGCGGCGGAAACTCCGTCGGCGATGCAGGCGACGATGCCCTTGGTCGGCAACAGCGCGGCATCCGGGATGTGGACTCCGAGGCAATCCTCATTCCGCGGCTTGGGACCCGCCACGGTGAAAAGCCCGGCGGTGAGTTCGATCCGGCCGGTCAGGTGCATGCGCGCGATGGTAAACCGGCGGAAATCATTACGCTAGAAGTGAAGATGCTAACCACTGATTTCACTGATTGAACTGATTTTGAAGAGATTGGAAAGGAGCGGCTTCTGATGGTGGATGAAGAGAGAGGCACCACGAATCGAGCGAATCTGACGAATCCGGGAAGTGTGCTGACGCTCAGGCAAAAAAAATCCAAGCATCCTCTCTCTTGAAGATTCGCAGGATTCGCTCGATTCGTGGTCCTTTCATTTTGAATTTGAAAACTGCTGTGAGACGCAGGTGGATCGAATGATTCTGTAAGACCTCTTGGTTTCGGCTCCGCCGGGTTGCGATTACGCCACCTCGATGAGCTGCACCGAGCCGTCTTCCGCCACCTCGGAAATGTGACCCTTCGGTTCGGCGAGGAAGCAGGAGGCAAACAGGCCGAACACCGAGGAGGCGGCGATGATGATGAAAAACGTCGGCGTGCTGACGAACGAATAGATCGTGAGAAACACCACCCCGCCGACGTTGCCGTAAGCGCCCGTCATGCCTGCGATCTGGCCGGTCATGCGGCGCTGGATCAGCGGCACCATCGCGAACACCGCACCGGTGCCTGCGTGGACGAAAAGCCCGCAGCCAATCGTCGCCGCCACCGCGAGGGCCAGCGGCCAGGTGGAGTCGATCCGGGAAATGAGCAGGTAGCCGACGGCCAGCCCGGCGAGCACGATCAGCATGGTTTTCCGACGGCCGAATTTGTCGGAAATCCAGCCGCCGCTCGGCCGGGCCGCGATGGTGATGGTGGCGAACCCGGCGGAAATGAGCCCCGCCTTGATCGGCGAGAGACCGAAGGTGTCGGCGAAAAAACCGGGCAGCATCGAGACCACCGCGAGCTCGGAGCCGAAGGTGATCAGGTAGTTGATGTTGAGGATGGCCACCTGGCGGAACGGATAGCGCTGGAACTCGGGCACGCCGCCGGCTTTCAGCATCCCGGCATTCACCCGATAGATCTGCCATGCCTGGACGATGAAGAGGATGAACAGCACCGCGTAAATGGCGTTCACCGCCGGAGTCGGCAGCAGGTTCACGCCGCCGGGGGAGAGTTTCCATGCCAGCGCGGCGAGCGCGCCGAACATCGGGATGTTCATCACCAGCAGGAACACGAAGTCCCGCGGCGTGGAAACTTCAAGACCGCCGGATTTCTTCGGTTTGAAATACGTCGCGCCCTTCGGCGTGTCGCGGATGACCTGATAGAAATAAAGGCCGTAAAGGAACGACACCGCGCCCGCGGTGATGAACGCGTGGCGCCAGCCGTCCTCGCCGCCGAAGGCGAGCGCGAGCGTGGGCAGGACGATCGCCGCCGCGGCCGAGCCGAAATTTCCCCAGCCGCCGTAGATGCCTTCCGCCAGACCGACTTGGCGCGCCGGGAACCATTCGCCGACCAGCCGGATGCCAATCACGAACCCGGCCCCCGCGAAGCCCATCAGGAAACGGGTCAGCGCGAGCATTTCAAACGACCGGCTCAGCGCGAACGCGCAGCAGAGGACGCCCGAGATCATCAGCAGCAGGGAAAACGTCACCCGCGGGCCGAACTTGTCCACCAGGATGCCGATGATGATCCGGGCGGGAATCGTCAGCGCCACGTTGAGGATCAGCAGGGCCTTCCACTGCGCGTCATTGAGGTGGAACGCGGCGGTGAGCGCGCCCTTGAACGGCGCGTGGGCGAACCACAGGACGAATGTTAGAAAAAAGGCGAACCAGGTGGCGTGCAGGGTCCGGATGGAGGGCGCTTTGAAATCGAGGAGGTTGAGCCGGCCGCTGCCGGATGGTGTGTGAGACATGGAGTGATGAATCGGTGTGATGGAAAAATGTCAGGCAGACAGCTTGGAAATGCTGGCGCTGGCGATGACGGACTGCTCCGCCGCGTGATAGAGGTCCTCGCGGAAAATGCGCGAGAGCGAGCCGCAGGTGCCTTCGGGAATCGTCCCGGCATTGCGCAGCTCGGAGAGCACCCAGGACGCCTTGTCCATGCTCGGGCGGTTCATGGAATCGCCATGGAAAATGTGGAACCCGGAGGCGCTGACGTGATCGGCGCCCGTGTTGAAGACCGGCCCCAGGCTGTTTCTCAAGACCTCGGGCGAGGCTCCGGTGTAGGCCTTGAGCGCGAGGATGGAGATCAGCTCCTCGCGGAACTCCGGCGCCTGGCAGAGGCGGCAGGCTTCTAACAATGAGGCGACCAGCGCGATCGACTGCTCCTTTTGCTCGCACAGGAAGTTTCCGGAAACGACGAGGACTTTTTCCGGATGCCCGCGGGCGATCTCCGCCGAAGTGACCGGAACCCAGCCGGTGCCGGCCATGATCGACTCGGAATTCCACGGCTCGCCGACGCAATAGCCGTCGATGTGGCCGGCCTTCAGCGAGCGCGGCATCAGCGACGGCGGCAGGTAAATGATCTCCACATGCTCGGGAGAAACCACGCCATGGCGCGCGAGCCAGGTTTTCAAAAGCGTGTAGTGCGAGGAATAACGGTGGGTGACGGCCAGCGTGAACGGACGCTCCTTTTTCCAGCCGTATGTGAGGAAATCCCGCAACCGCTCGCCGCGACCGATTTTTTCGGGACCGATGGCGGTGGAAAGCGTGATCGCGTTGCCATGCAGGTTCAGCACCATCGGCACGGCCACCTCGCAGCGCATTTCATTGATGCCCAGCCCCAGCGCGATGGCGATGCCGGCGATCGACTGGGCGGCGTCGAGATGGCCGTAGATCAGCTTGTCCCGCACGCTGGACCAGCCCAGTTCGCGCGACAGCTCGACGTCCAGGCCCCGCGCCTTGAACATCCCCATCTCCTGCGCCACGGCGATCGGCGCGCAATCGCTCAACGGAACGAAGCCCAGACGAAGCTTCGGTTTGGTGGGGAAATTGAGAACGGGAACAGCCATCGGGAGGCCACAAAGCGGAACGAGTGCCAAAATTCAGAAAATCCCAGAAGTGAGGGTAATTTTCATGAGCGGGTGGCATGAGCGGATTTCATCGTGAACCGGTTGGGTTCGGGGCCGGCAGGCTGAAGCTCAATGCCTTTAAG
>CAYXZE010000209.1:0-5109 GCA_964469395.1 uncultured Luteolibacter sp. | reverse complement strand
CAGCCTGCTGCCGCTTTTGACTCCGCAGCCTGCTGCGGAGTGCCAATGGGAAACCGGGGGAGGGGGGGCGACACCTTCGGCCTTCGGCGTTCAAGACTCCTTGCGCCGCGCGAGGGTGATGGAAAGCCCGAGAACGCCGATGAAAACGAGATAACAAGCGAGCAGCTCCAGGTAGCTTTTGCAGATTTTGGGGATGTCCGGCGAGAACGCGGGACCAAGCGTGGCTTTCCAGAACTTGGGGCTGCCGATCACCCGGTTGAAGACGTAGAGAATGAGCAGCGCGGAACCGATCATCCCCGCGCCGGCGTGATTTCCCAAGGTGGTGAGGAAGTAGAACATGGCCTTGCGGTGACGGAGAGTCGTGATGAGCGCGACCAACAGGAACGCCCCCGCGATCCAGGCTTCCGGAAACTTGAGACCGAGGATGCCGGACACGAAATCCTCGATTTCCCCCACAAACGCGGCGATCAGACCGAAGGCCATCACGCGGCAGACCGGGCGATTCGGCCCGGCATGGGAGGCGGCGCCGAGGATGATGGCGGCGGCGGCGGCGAGCAAAAATGCCTGCAAAAGCTCAACCGTGCCGCGCTCGATCGGCACCGTCGGGCGGTTCGGCAGCCACGCGGGCAACAAAATGGCCACGGACCCCGCGCAAATCAGCAGCGCCCGCACGAGGGTGCGCGACCATGAGGGCTTTCGGCGGAGTTGGAACGGGATGTCGGACACGGGTCACAGTGACTAAAGGGTCCGCCCGGATCATGCAAGGCCGGGAAACAAGGGGGCGGGACTCCGGCCTGTTATAAGGAGGGTGGGACTCCGGCCCACCATGCCGATGGAATGCGAAAGAGAAGAGCGATCGCGCACGACTTTCTCTCCTCATCGTCCAGGCGGGCGGAAGCCCCGCCCTCCAATAACCCGCTGTGCCTCTGACATGGAACGGGCTTGCCGCGCCTTTCCCGGCCAAAGGGCATCGGCGGTGGCAGGTGCGAAGCCCGTGAATTTCGCTGGCCGATCAACGCCTCCGCAGCAAGCGATTTGCCGATTGCCAACCTCCCAACCCCGGCTTAGCTTCGCGGCCCGGCAGGAAACACCCCTTCTTGGTGCCCTGCCTTTTCTGAACCGATTTTTTTACACCGCTGTGGGATTTTTGGATGCCATCAAACGCTGGCGGTTGGCCCGACAAGGGCTGTCCTCAGGCAAAAAACGCCGGGTGCACAGCGAGAACCGACTCGTTCAGGCGCTGGAAGACAGCTCTTGGCTCAAGTTCGTGCTCTACGCCCTGTTCGCCATCGGCAGCGGACTGCTCGTCCTGAAAGCCTCGCCCGGCACCGCCTTCGCCGCGGATCCCCTCAAGGGCGCGCGCTACAGCTTCATCATCGCCGTGACCGCCATCGTGATGTTCCAGGTCAGCCTGCAGAATTCCTGTCGGCGCAACAGCCGCGTGGTCCTGGTGCTCGGCGGGCTCATCGGCCATCTGGTATTGGTTCGCGCGGTGATGGGCCTGGCGGATGCCGGCAGCATCCCGGAGGTGTTCCGCTTTTTCATGGTGCCCTTCGCCCTCGTGCCCATGCTCCACGGTGTCCTGCTAGGCCGGGCGGTCGCCTCGTTTTCCACGATCTATGTCACGCTGATCGGCTGCCTGCTCGTCCCCCAGCCGGACGTGCTGGGTTACATGATCCTCAGCCTGGTTGCCGGATTGACCAGCGTGCTGCTCGCCCACCGGGTCCGCAAACGTCTCCAGCTCCTGCAATCCGGCATCGCCGTCGGCGCGGTGACGCTGGTGCTCGGCCTGCTGCTCGGACGGTTGAGCATCACCGCGGTGTTCGGCCCGGATTCCATGGAGAACCTCGAACTCCTCGGCAAGGGCTGCACCGCCGCCTTCGCCACCGCCATCGTCACCGCGCTGCTCATCAGCGGCCTGCTGCCGATGTTCGAGGGCATGTTCCACCTCACCACCGACATCAGTTGGCTGGAACTCAGCGACCTCAATCACCGCCTGCTCCGCCAAATGCAGCTTGAGGCGCCCGGCACCTTCCACCACAGCCTCGTCGTCGCCGCCCTGGCGGAAGCCGCCGCGGAGAAAATCGGCGCCAACGCCCCGCTTTGTCGCGTGTGCTCCTATTTCCACGATGTCGGGAAATTGAAAAAACCCGGCTATTTCATCGAAAACCAGCACGACGGCGCGGAAAACCCCCACGACACCCTCACCCCCACCATGAGCTCGCTGGTCATCATCGCCCACGTCAAGGACGGCGTGGACCTGGCCGTGAAGCACAAGCTCAACCCCCGCATCATCGATGTGATCCAGGAGCACCACGGTGACTCCCTCGTCTATTTCTTCTACCGCCGCGCCCAGGAGCAGAAAAAGGCGGACATGGAAAAAGTCGATCGCCGTCTGGAAAACCCCGAGGACCTGCCCATCCTCGAAGAGAAAAACTTCCGCTACCCCGGCCCCCGCCCCAGCACCCGCGAGAGCGGCATCATCGCCCTCGCCGATTCCATCGAAAGCGCCTCCCGCTCCCTCCAGAAACCCACCCCGGCGAAAATCCGCAGCCTCGTCGAAGACATCACCCGCGCGAAAATCAACGACGGCCAGCTCAACGATTGCCCGCTCACCCTGCGCGAGCTCGCCATCGTCAAGGAAAGCTTCGCCACCACCCTCCGCAGCATGCTGCACAGCCGGATCGACTATCCCAAGGAAGACGGTCCCGCCACCAAGCGGTCGGGCAACGACGCCACCCACGGCGGCCGCGTCATTCCCATGCCCAAGCGCGCCTGATTTTTTTCCCTGAAAAAACCCAACCGTCATGTCGCTCGAAGTCATCATTGGCAACAACCAGCAAGCCACCGAAATCCCCGAGTGCTGGCTCACCGCGCTGGAATGCGTGGCCCATGAAGCCGCCCGGCTGGCCTTGGAAAACGCCGCCGAGGACGACTCGCCGCTGTCCCACCTCGCCACCCTCGAAGTCGCCCTGGTGGACGACATCACCAGCGCCCAGGTCCACCGCGATTTCATGGACATCGATGGCCCCACCGACGTCATCACCTTCCATCACGGAGAAATCGTCATCGGTGCCGAAGTCGCCGAGCGCCAGGCCGCCGAATACGACGAGCCGCTCGCCCGCGAAATCCTCCGCTACCTCGTCCACGGCCTCCTTCATCTCGCGGGCCATGAGGATGCGGACCCCGCCGAACGCGCCGCCATGGAAGCCGCCCAGGAAACCATCGTCGCCGAGCTCTGGACGCCCGAGTTCCGCGAGCGCCTGATTCTTTGATTTCCCGGAATGAGCCGCATCCGCCACTCCGTCTGCCGCTGGTGTTACGACGGCATTCCCTTGGATGACCTGTGCGTCGCCGCCGGGGAAATGGGCGTCTCCTCCGTCGAGCTCGTCATGCCGGAGGAGCTGCCATTGTTAGGAAAACACGGTCTCGTCTGCGCCATGGTCAGTTTCCCGCTCGGCAGGACTCCTGACGGCACCCGGGTCGGCGGCATCGAAAAAGCCTTCAACCGCCTCGAACACCACGACACTCTCGTGAAAATCTACGAGCCCCACCTCCGCGCCGCCGCCGCTGGCGGAGCCGGGCAAGTCATCGTTTTCTCCGGCAACCGCGAGGGCATGTCCGACGCGCAAGGCCTGCAAAACTGCGCCACAGGCCTCCGCCGCCTGCTCCCGCTCGCCGAATCGCTCGGCCTCACGCTCTGCATGGAACTGCTCAACAGCAAGATCGACCACCCGGACTACATGTGCGACCGCAGCGCCTGGGGCATCGCGCTCTGCGAAATGTTAGGCAGTCCGCATTTCGGTCTGCTCTACGACATCTACCACATGCAAATCATGGAAGGCGACATCATCCGCACCATCGGAGAGCAGCACCCGCATTTCGGGCATTATCACCTGGCGGGCAATCCCGGCCGGAACGATCCGGACGAAACGCAGGAGCTGTTTTATCCGTCCATTCTGGATGCGATCGAGGCGACCGGATATACCGGCTATATGGGGATGGAATATATCCCGTCGGGCGATCCCGTGACCTCGCTGCAGAAGGCGTTCGAGCTCTTCCGATGAGCGCCATCGAGCAACCGATCGTCGATTTCTTCGTGGCGCTGCAACGGAGTGTGAACGCGGCCGAGGCCGAGGCGGTCGCGGCGGTCTTTGCGCCGGAGTTCCTCGTCGCAGGCCCGGATCAGGCACGGGCCGGAGCCGACGACGAGGCGTTGCGTGCCGAGGTCGAGGGTTGGCTGGCCTTGCTGCGGCAGGCTGAGATGCGGGACGTCAAGGCGCTGCAGATCGATCCGACCGCATTGAGCGACCGCTATGCGCTGGTGCGGGTGCGCTGGTCGGTCTGGTTTGCGCCGGAGGGACGTCCCGACTTCGTGAACGAATTCCTGCTCGACTATGTCGTTACCATACGAGACAGCGGCATCGAGATCGCGACGGTGATCGTGCACGATGACGATGCCACGTTACGTCAGCTCATGGGTCTCGCCGGCTAACGACTATTGCTCCTTGAGGCGTGCCGAGAAAAGCTCGAGCGCCCGCTTGGTCTTGGTCGATTGCTCGCCGTCCACGGGCACGTCCTTGGCATGGAGATAGCGGCGCAGCGCGCATTTGGTCGAGAGTTCCAGCGTCGAAGTGTTATTCGGGAAGAGCCACATCTCGGCCACCAGCGGAATCTTCGAACCTTTCGGCTCGAACCTGAGCTTGAAGACATTGATCGGGCCGAGAACCGACAAATGGTCCAGCGCCAACCCCTCGGGCGCATGCGCTTCATAGAACGCACGCTGATCCTTGTCGAACAGTTTGCGGATCGGCTGTCCATTGAAGACGACATCGCGCACCGCTGTCTTGCCGATCTCTCCCTTCATCGAGCCGGAGCAGACATAGCCGCCCGGCATAGCGTCCACTTCCACACCGAAGCGCAGAGCGTTTCGCAGTTTCTTGGGAAGCGCGGCGGGATCCACCGGGCGTAGCTTCACGGTCGAATCATCGTTATCGGCATGGATGCGCCGGGCGCGCACCACCAGTCCGGCATGGTTGAGCGTGAGCTCGGGGGTGTCGAAAAAGAACACCTGGCGGATTTGCGCGTCGAGCGGATCCATACCGAGTG
>CAYXZE010000208.1:0-5124 GCA_964469395.1 uncultured Luteolibacter sp. | reverse complement strand
GGTTGTAGCCGCCGCCGTAGAGCACGGCCACCGGGATGCGGTTCTTGATGAAGGCCGCCAGCAGGACTTCGTCGCGCCGCTGGATGTCCTTGAGGGAAAGGTGCATTTGGCCGAAGCGGTCGTTGCGGTGGTTGTCCGCGCCGGAGATCCAGATGACGAGATCGGGCGCGAAGGCGTCGAGCGCGCCGGCGAGGCTGGAGAAAAGCTGCTTCAAATACATCTCGCCCTCGACGTAGCGGACGGTCTCGACATCGAGCGAGCCGATGATTTTTTTCGTCGGGTAGTTCCGGCCGACGTGGATCGAGTAGGTGAACACGCGCGGGTCGCCGCCGAGCAGCGCGGCGGTGCCGTTGCCCTGGTGGGCGTCGGTGTCCACGACCATGATCCTGATGTTCGGCTGCTTGTCCTGCAGGTCGCGGATGGCGATGGCGACATCGTTGAAAACACAATACCCCTCGCCATGCTCGCGGAACGCGTGATGGGTGCCGCCGGCGAGGCAGACGCCGACGCCTTCCGCCAGCGCGGCGTGGCAGGCGAGGCGGGTGGCTTCCACCTCGGTGATGCTGCGCTGGAAAAGCCGCGGCGTGACGGGCAGGCCTAACAAAATCTGCTCCTTGCGGCCGAGCAGCCCGGATTCGATTTTCCGGATGTAGTCTTTCTCGTGAACGCGCTGGAGCAGGTGGACATCGGCGGCGCGGACCTCGATGATTTCCTCCGGGCGGAGGATGCCGCCATCCAGCAGCATGTCCTTGGAGACGCGGAATTTCTCCATGGGGAACGGATGCCCGGCGGGCAGATCCAATTCCAGTTCTTGTGAGTAAAAGCAGCGCATGGGGGGCGGCAGCCAAACAACAGTTTTATGGCGGGGATTCCAAGAAGGAAGTGATTCCATTGCAGGGCATCGACATTTGAATGAACCGCCAATGGACGCGAATTTAAAGAAGGGGATTTGATGTCGGGGGCGGTTTAATGCCGAATTGAGGGTGAAATCAGGCGGTTTCGAAAATTCCGATCAGCCAGATTTCCGATTCGCGTCCATTCGCGGTTAAAAACTCCAAATGGAAACGCTCTGGATTCCATTGCGCTTGCCGCCAAGAACGTGGCCGTGAGAATGTGCGTCCGATTTGGCGGCGATTCGAAATACCCAGATAGACGGTTGGCGGGCCTTTGCGGTGCTGGGAGTGATGTGGCTTCACTGGGCTCCGGCGAAATGGCGCGGATCGTTTCCGTTCGAGATCGGGCTGTTCTTTTTCCTGACGCTCACCGGTTTCCTGATCACGCGGATCCTGCTGCATGAACGGGCGGCAGCCGAATGTCACGGGCGGAAATGGCGGGTCAAAGCGTATCTGTATTTCCAGAAACGGCGGCTGACCCGGATTCTGGTTCCCTGTTATGCGGCGATGTTGTTCGCCATTTTTGTGGGGGCGCCGGACATCCGGGAGCATTGGCCGGCTTACTTCGGGCATTGGTCGAATTTCCACATGGCAAGAATGGAGGGCTGGCCGTCGGGGACGGCGCATTACTGGACGCTGGCGGTGCAGATGCAGTTCTATCTGCTGTGGCCGCTGGTGGTTTTCCTGATCCCGGGGAAATGGCTGGGACGGGTTTTCCTGGCATTCGTGGCAATCGCCCCCGTGACGCGGATGATTGTGGCGCGGTGGTTTCCGGAAGTCCATCACAGCGAGGCGCTCACTCTAACGGCGATGGATTATTTCGGCGTTGGCGCGCTGCTGGCGCTCGCGATGGAACGGGGAATGGCGGCGGGAGACAAGCGGTTGACGCGGGCGGCCTGGATCGCGTTCGCCGGATACGCGGTGCTTTATATTTCCCGTGAAACGGGCCGGCCGGTCGCGGGGTTTTGTTATCTCCAGCAGACCTTGGTTTCGGTGGCTTTCGCGGGTTTGATTTCATCCACCCTGGCGGGCTTCGGCGGGGTTCCGGGAAAAGTGCTGGAGCATCCGGTGGTGCAGCATGTCGGACGCCTGAGCTTCGGGCTCTATTTGTTTCACACGCCGGTGCCGTTGCTTCTGGGATGTGTGCTGCCGTGGCTGTGGGGGCCGTTTTTCATCGGGCCGTGGCAAATGATCCGGCTGGCGGTCTTTGGCCTCACTTCATGGGGGCTGGCGTATTTTTGCTGGCGTTATCTGGAGACGAGAACCGTCCACCCCGGAAGGCATGCGGCCGCAGGGCCGCCCGGCCGATGAATCCGAGCGGTCAGGGCTGCCGGACGCGCCCGTGCCTTTTTGTGAAAAAGCGTGCATGGCGTCCGCGATCATGGTTTCAAGCGGAGAGTGAACGGACGCGCGGTGCAACTCGATGGCCTGAGAGCTTTGGCCATGGTGGCCATCGCTTGGGATCATTGGCTGCCCAAGAGCTGGCCGCGGGTGTTTCCCTTCGAGGTGTTCCTGTTTTTTTTCCTCGTGCTGACGGGCTACCTGATCACCGGCTCCCTGCTGCGCGAAAGAGACCGGAGCGAGACCCGGGGGGGATCGTGGAAATGGCAGGCGCTGAAAACCTATCAGATCCGCCGCGGCCTGAGGATCCTGGCTCCCTACTACGCGGCCATCGCCCTCGCCTGGATCGTCCGGGCACCGGATGTGACGGGAGCCTCAATTCTTTGGTATCTCGGCCATTTGTCGAACATCCACATGGCGTTCCTCGGCTACTGGCCGTCGGGCACCAATCATTTCTGGTCACTGGCCATCCAGCAGCAGTTCTATCTGGTCTGGCCGTTTGTCATCTGGTTCATGCCGCGCCGTTTGCTGGTGGCTTCGGTGGTGCTCTGCGCCTTGATGGGGCCGGTGACGCGGTGGCTTCATCCATGTTTCGAGGCCTGGGTGGCGTGGCCGAATCTGATGACCTGGGCGTGTCTGGATTACTTTGGCATTGGCGGGTTGCTCGCCCTGGCGGTGCACCGCGGGATGTCGCTGGAGAGTCCCGGGCTGCGCTTGCTGTCAGGATTCGCGCTGGCCGGCTATCTGGTGTTTTTCATCGGACACGCCATGGGTTTCCCGACACTCGGCGTGCGGGCGCTCCAGCAAACGCTGCTTTCCATCGCCCTGTGCGGGTTGATCGCCGCCACTTCGGTGGGTTTTTCCGGGGTGTTGGGGAAAATTCTCGAGCATCCGGTGCTTCAGCGGATCGGACAGGTGTCCTATGGAATTTACCTTTTCCACAATCTGGCACCGCTCGTCACGGGCAAGCTGATGGGGTTTCTCTGGAACGGAGCGTTTGAGGATGGAGTGGGAGCGCTTTTCCGCATCGCCATCTTCGCGGCGGTGACTTGGGGGCTGACCCTCGCCTCGTGGCGCTGGATCGAGCAGCCCCTTCAGGAAATCCGCTCCAATCTTGGAAAGCCCAGGTCCTAACGGCCATCAGCGGCGACGCATCTCATTTTTTCAGACGCCGATTCAATACCCGGAGCGTCTTTTCAGACGCCGATTCCCGGTGATCTCGCCCCGGTCAGAGTGCAAAGGCCCCAACCTAACTTCAGAAATGAGAACCACGGAATACTCGGAATACACGGAAAAGTGATGGCAGAATCATTTTGGAGCCTTCCGAAGAAGCCGACAAAATCATTGAAGCCCATCCAATGATTTTGTCCCGAATGATTCTGTCAAAAATTCTTCCTTCGCGCGGAAAGACAGAAGACGGCAAGACGCAAGACGTAAGAAAAGAGGAAGAGTGATGGCAGAATCATTTTGGAGAAATCCCCTTTTCCAATGATTCTGCTGTTAATGATTCTGCCTCTTTCTTCATCTTGTCTTGCGTCTTCTGTCTTGTCGTCTTCTGTCTTGTGCAAGAGTCACAAATGAGGCTGCTTTCACTCAAAAGATGAGTTCCCCATACCCCATCATCTTCTCTTTTTCCGTGTATTCCGTGTATTCCGTGGTTAGCCATCTTCCCTTCTAGGATCAAAAAAAACGGGGCCGCCGATCCTCCAATCGACGGCCCCTTGAATCCGGAGGAATCCTGATACCCCCCGGAAAGTATCTTAGTTCCGGCGGCGGCGCAGCAGGACGAGCATGCCGAGGCTGCCGAGAAGCGCGGCGGCTGGCTCGGGGATGACGGTGAGATTGAGACCGTTCTCCCCTGCTTCAAAGTAAGCCCAGCGTCCTTCTTCAAACTGGTAAGGATTGCTGGCTACGTGGTCCACGTTGTCGAGGTCGAAATTGGAGCCGTTAAACAAGGTATAAGTGCCGTCCGAAGCCTCGGTGAAATCCCAACCGGTGATGTCCGCAATGCTGAAGTTGGCGAAGGTGACAGCGCCTTCCACGGTGAGAATATCATCGATGTCGTCAATGTTGAGTTTAGCTCCGGCAGCGAAGGAAAGAGAACCCTCGATGGTGCCGGTGCCGCCGATCGTGGCACCATCGGCGACGGTGACGGCGGTGTCACCGAGCGAGCCATTGACCAACAATGTGCCGGCCGAGACCGTGGTGGCTCCGGTGTAGGTGTTGCTATTTGAGAGGGTGAGGGTGCCGGTGCCGAGTTTGGTCAGGCCGAGCGAAGTGCTGTCCGTCGGATTGGCCAGGTTTGTCGCAAAGGTGAAAGCGCCAACGGCGTTGGTCGTGTCGATGCCGATGGTCGACCCGGTCTTGAAGCCGACCGTGCCGTTGCTCGCGCCGAGCAGCGTGGTGATGTCGGTGGCGGTGAATTCCGTGGCTCCGCCGACATTGAAGGCGGCGGTGCCGCCCGTGTTGACCGTAAGTTTGGCGGCATTGGTGCCGGAGACGGCATTGGAGGCGCTGCTGTAGAACGAAGCCGCCTTCGCGAACTGCAGCGTGCCGGCATTAACGGTTGTGGTGTTGGTGTAGGTATTCGTTCCCGCGAGCGTCGTCGTGCCCGCACCGTCTTTGAGGAACGATACATTTGTCGTTCCTGAACCGATCGTCGAATTGAGCAACCAATTACCGGAACCGGTGAACTGCATGACCGTGCCGCTGATGTTACCGTATAACTGAACACCGGCGCCGAGGGTGGCCGTGCTGGCCGAATTGTTATTGAAGATCAAGGTGCCGCCATTGCCGGCGAAAATTTGGGAAGTTGTGGCACCCGTGCCGAAGGAGAACGCACCCGCACCGGACTCAATCTCGATGCCCGTGCCTCCGCCGAGACGGAAAA
>CAYXZE010000207.1:0-5142 GCA_964469395.1 uncultured Luteolibacter sp. | reverse complement strand
GACCTGGCTGTTGGACAAATGCCCGTGCCGCGAGCTGATCCGTTGTTTGATCGACCACGGGCGCTTGGTGTCGGCTTCCAGCAGGGCCTCGTCGTAGTTGGCCTCCACGAAAATCCCGCTCAGGCCGCGCAGGCGTTCGGTCATGTTGCGGGTCACGAACCCGGCGTCCGATAGGAATCCCAGCCGCCGCGTGTCATGCCCGACCACGAATCCCACCGGGTCCACCGCGTCGTGCTGAATCGCGAACGTTTCGACCGCGATCCCGCCGATGGCAAACACCTGCCCGGCTTCGAAAAATTTCCAGGTTCCGCCTTCGATTCCGGCCTCCCGCACGACCCGCGCCGTGGCGGGCGTGGTGAATACGGGCACCGGGTTTTGTTTCAGGAAAACTTTAAGCCCGCGGACGTGATCGCCGTGCTCGTGGGTCAGCAGAATTCCGTCGAGGGACGCCGGATCGACTCCCACTTGTTGCAGGCGCATGGACAACTGCTTGGCGCTCAAGCCGGCATCGATCATCAATCGCAGCCCGCCGCATTCGACCACCGCCGCATTTCCACCGCTTCCACTGCCCAGCACCGCAAATCTCATCACGCGCGGGACCATGCGGACTCCGGGAACTGTAAGCAAGGACGACCTTGTCCCGGCACTACGAAGAGACGGAAAAAAGAAAACCGCTGTGCCGTCCTTGGCGCCGTGAGCCACGTTCCGTAAACTCATTAAGTGGGGTCGTCCGGCGCTTTTTCGTCTTCCTGTGAAGGCATGACAGTATTACGTCGGGAGATGACCCCGTTTCAATCATATCGGTTCGGGCCAGCTACCAAATTAGTCGGACACAGCAGTCGTTGACAGAGTAGCGCCGGGCGGATTTCCCGCAACCCAAAACATGAAAAAGAATGGGTTTTTCAAATCAATTTTCCGTGGTCCCAACCGCGGGATTTTTCCCTGTCGTCCGGTCCTGCAAATGTTACTGCTGCGCTCATGAAATTCGTTTGTCTGCTTTGCGGGATCAGCGCGGTGGCTTTGGCCGCGCCGCCAAACCCGCCCGATCCGGAAGAGGCGGCCTACCCGGCGATCGAGCGCTTCGTCGAAGTTCTCGAAACCGTCCGCAAACGCCACCCGGATGTCGATCGGGTGGCCTATGAGCGGCTGGTCAACCACGCGCTGGAAGGCATGCTCGCCAGTCTCGATCCGCACTCCTCATTCATTCATCCGGAGATGGCCCGGCAGATGCGGGAAAACAAGGAGCTCAGTCCGGAGCTTCCGTCGCTCGGCATCACCCTCGGTCTGCGCGATGACGGGCCATACATCGCCGCCGTGTCGCCGCTCGGATCCGCGGCGGCAGCCGGAGTGCAGCCTGGTTCGGCGTTGCTGGAAATTGACGGACGCAAAACGCCGGGCGTGAATTTTTCCGAACTGACCGGCCCTCTCAATCGTCCGGCGGGTGAAACGACCCGGCTCCTGCTCAAATCATCCGCCGTTCCGCGCCCGGTCGAAGTCGCGCTGGTTCATCGGGTGGTGGAGCAACGTTCGGTGGCGGAATCCAGACTTTGGAACAAGGAAACCGGCTATGTGCGGCTCGCCACCTTCGGCAATGGCTGCGCCCGCGAAATGGAAGCCGCTCTCGATGAACTCGAAGACGGCGGCATGAAATCCCTGATTCTAGATCTCCGTGAAAATGGCGGCGGCGATTTGAACGAAACCGTGAAAATCCTCGGTCTTTTCCTGCCGCCCGGCACGGCGGTTGTCACCACCCGCGGCCGGGAAGGGGAGTCGGCGGCAGCGATGAAAACTCCCGACCGCCAGCGCCGGCGGCGGGACTATCCGGTGGTCGTGCTGATAGACCGCATGTCCGCATCCGCCTCGGAACTCACGGCGGGCGTGCTTCAGGATTTGAAACGCGCCACCGTCATCGGCGAGGTGAGTTATGGCAAGGGCTCGGTGCAGAACATCATCCCGCTGGGCGGCGGCACGGCGTTGCGACTGACCATCGCGACCTATCACACGCCATCGGGAAATACGCCGCATCTCAAGGGAATCAAACCGGATGTGCCGGTGGTGATCGATGATGCGGGCCGCGCGAATTTCGCGAAGCGCTGCCAGATCAACGCGCTGGCACCCGGGGAGCGGGAATCGGTCGAGGCATGGGAAGATCCGGTGATGGCGGCGGCGATCCAGGTTCTTCAGGGCGGCTGAGGAGGGATGGTATCATGCTATTTCACCGAGTATTCGGTTAGATCGGGTTTGAACAAAGAGTCGTCCAGTTTGAGATTGAAGCGGGGATTGTGGAAAACCGTGCGCAGGCGCGATTTGTCCTGAAGCTCCAGCTCGAGCGCGCGGAGTTCGTTTTTCGCCGGATCGATATCGAGGAAAATCCACGGGATCTGCGTGCGGAGCCTGCGGTCCCGGGCCTTGAGCGTGTATTGATGGATGCCGGAGGTGACGCGGGACTCGATGATTTCAAAACTCTGCCGGAAGAGTTCGGGCGATTCGAACGCCTTGCCGGAGAGCAGGGAAAAGCGGGCGGCCTGGGGCGAATCCACGCCGGTCTGGCGGGCGGTTTTCGCGGCGGTTTCGATCAGCGTGAGGGTGGAGCCATCCGAGACAGCGAGGGTTTCCACGGGATCGCCGAGCTGCCAGCGGACCTTGCCGGGCTTGGAGAATGACAGCCGTCCCGGCGTGGTGACCGGGTTTTTCAAGGCGGGCAGTTTCCGCTCCTGCGTGAACCCGGTGTCCAGCGTGGTGATGGACGGCTGCCGCTTGAGCCAGGCATCGAGCGGCGCGTTGTCCGCACGGGCGATGGCGAGGAAGGCGAGAAATGGGATGAGGAAACGCATGGCTTGCGGAAGTCTCACGGACGCACGGGAAGTATCAAGTGCTCGTTGCGACAGACTTTCAGGCGGTGCGGGAGGTTTTACGGTGGTTCACCGGCGCGGTTTTTGCTGTTAGGGCCTGACGGGTTCAAACGGGGGTCAAATCCACTCCAGCGCCTGCTCCAGGGTTTCCAGGACTTGATCCGCACCCTGGGCTTCAAGCTGCGCGGCGGTGAATTGTCCGGTCGCCACCGCCAGACAGCGCGCGCCGATGGCGTGGGCACAGGCGATGTCCTTGGGCGTATCTCCAATGATCCAGGTTTCGGCAGCGGTGAAATTTTTCCCGGCATGGCGGGCGGCGCGTTCGAGGGCGATGGGGCCGAGGCGGTTGCGGTCCGCGTGGTCGCAACCGTAAGCGCCGAAAGGGAAATGAGCGGCCAGCCCGAAGTGGTGCATCTTGGCCGCCGCGCCGCCGGCGATGTTGCCGGTGAGCAGGCCGAGGGTGGCGTCGGGGCGGTGTTGGAGATTCGTCAGGAGGTCTGTCACGCCGTCGAAAACGCGGCCGGGGTAGCCGCCGCTTGCCAGGTTCCGGTCGAGGCGGCCGAGATAGATTTGGAAATACGCCTCGATCCGTTCCCGCGTGGGTTCGATTTCGAAATGGGCGTGGATGTTGGCGATGATGCCGAGATCGGTGCTGCCCGCCAGATCAAGCGGAGGACCGTCGTGACCGAAGATTTCGCGGGTGGCCTCCTTCAAGGCCGCCATGCCCGCGCCGCCGGTGTCCACCAGCGTGCCGTCAATGTCGAAGAGGTAGAGCATGGGGAGATAGGTTGATGGTTTATGGTTGGTGGATGACAGGAAGAGGCGGCGGATTCTCGATCTATCTATCAGCCATCAACCTCCCCGGAAAAAAGTCGCGGCGGATTGAACCGCCGCGACTGTGAGGATGGCAAATCAAGCTTGAGGAGCCTGCTCTTTTTCTTCCGGAGTATCCGGTGCCTCGTCGGACACTTCGTCCGGGACGAAGTCGTCCTCGGGGAGGTTCTCGTCGTGGGCTTCCTCGTCATCGAAGTCGTCTTCCTCCATCAGCTCGCCGTGGAAGAGGTGGAACTTGCGCTTGCGCTGGTGTGCGGGCAGCGGGGAGAGGATCATGGCGACCGCGCGGCCGTTGAGGCGCGGCGGCTGGTCCACCTGGGCCATCGACTTGAGGTCTTCGATGATGCGGTTGAGCACCACGAAACCCAGATCCTTGTGGGCGTTTTCGCGACCGCGGAACTGCAGGACGAAGCGGCATTTGTGGTTGGTTTCGAGGAAGCCTTCCGCGCGGCCGAGCTTGATGTTGTAGTCGTGCTGGCCGGTCCCGACTCGGAATTTCACTTCCTTCATCTTGGTGGAGCTCTTCGACTTCTGCTTTTTCAGCTTGGCTTGCTCGTATTTGTATTTCCCGTAATCGACGATTTTGCAGACCGGCGGGTCCACCTGGCCGGCGATCTCGACGAGGTCGAGTCCGAGCGATTGGGCTTTGGCAAGTGCTTCGCGCGAACCCATCACGCCGAGCTGTTCGCCATTGGCGAGCACGACACGGACTTTCGGGGCGCGGATTCGGTCGTTGATCCGCGTCATATCGCGGAAACGACCCCTATTCGGATCTCTTTGTGGCTTAGCGATGGTTTTGTCCTCCAGTGAGTGGGTGCGACGCGCCGGCGCACGGACGGACAAAGCCGCCGCACATAACCGGTGCGAAGAAGGGTGCGGAACGATGGACCAAGCGCCGGATCATGAAGCGGAGACAGCGGGTCCTAACCGATCAAGGGAATCGGTTTTGAAGTTCATCGTGGATCGTTCCAGGGAAATCATTGAGCGGCGGGTGCCGGGGAAATCGTCAAAGTCGCGCGAAGGGGGGGAAGTTTCCGTGGCCATTCTTGCGGTTTGCGTCTGAAGCGGAGTAAATAGAGGAGGCGGCGGAATCGGGCAAGTCTCTTTTTACAGGAAAATCGGGCGCGCCAAGGCGATTGGCTGGTTATGACAAAATCATTCTTGGGACTTCAATGATTTTGTCGGATCATGATTTTGTTGATTTGTGGGGCAGAGGAAGGGGCGGAGCGAACTGTCCCGTCATTTTCTTCGTTTCACAAAAAACGGGCGGCTCCGAAGGAACCGCCCGTTGGTGGGAATGAAATGGCGCGGACGCGGAATCAGTTGGCGCGGCCGGTGTAGGAGTTGTCCTCGGTTTTTACGTGGATTTTCTCGCCGACGTTGATGAAGAGCGGGACCTGGACGATGAGGCCGGTTTCCATGACGGCGGGCTTGTAAACGTTGTTGGCGGAGTCGC
>CAYXZE010000206.1:0-5155 GCA_964469395.1 uncultured Luteolibacter sp. | reverse complement strand
TGTTCTGGCTGTTTTGCAGTTCGCGGCAGACCTCCATCACCGTCACCTCGGCGATTTCGCTGCTCATCGGCTCGTCGCTCGGCGGCATGGCGGGCGGGGATCCGGTGCGGTTCGGCGCACTGGCCGCCTGCACCGCGCTGCTGACGGCGGCGATTGCTTTCATCGCGTGGCTGGCGCGCGCGGGCTCGGCGGTGAATTTCATTTCGGAAACGGTGATGACGGGCTTCAAGGCGGGCGTGGCGCTGCACCTCGCCAGCACGCAATTGCCGAAGCTCTTCGGCGTGAAAGGCGGCCACGGCGATTTTTGGGAGCGCATGCACGTCTTCCTCCAGCACGTCGGCGAGACGAACAAAACCTCGCTCCTGCTCGGCTGCGCGGCGCTCGTGCTGCTCATGCTCGGGAAAAAGCTACTGCCTAACAAACCGGTGGCCCTGTTCGTCGTGATTGGCGGAATCGCGGCCGCGTCGTTCATCGATCTCGGCGGCCACGGCGTGAAGTTGTTAGGCGAGGTCCCGCGCGGCCTGCCGGCACCATCGCTGCCCGCGGTGTCATGGAGCGAGGCGCGCGAACTGCTGCCGCTCGCGCTGGCGTGTTTCCTCCTCGGCGCGGTCGAGACGGCGGCGATCGGGCGGATGTTCGCCGAGAAACACGGCTACCGGCTCGACAGCAACCAGGAATTTCTCGCCCTCGCCGGGGCGAATCTCGCGTCCGGACTCGGGCAGGGTTTTCCGATCAGCGGCGGCATGTCGCAATCTCTGGTCAATGAAAGCGGCGGCGCGCGCACGCCGCTTTCGGGCTTGATCGCCGCAGTCATCATCCTCGTGGTCGCGCTGTTTTTCACCGATCTGCTCCGCAATCTGCCCCAGCCGGTGCTCGCCGCCATCGTGCTGATGGCCGTCGCCAGTCTCGTGAAAGTGAAAGTGCTCAAGCGGCTCTGGCAGGTGCATCGCGGCGAGTTCATCGTGGCCATGACCGCGCTGCTCGGCGTGCTGGGCGCGGGACTGCTCAAGGGCGTGCTCATCGGCGCGATCATTTCCCTCGTGATTTTGATCCGGCGCGTTTCATCTCCTCACATCGCGTTCCTCGGCCGCATCCCCGGCTCGCGGCGCTATTCCGACCTCACGCGCCATGCCGACAATGAACCGACGCCCGGCGCGCTGCCGTTCCGCGTGGAGTCGGGGGTTGTGTATTTCAACGCCGAGCATGTTTTCGACACCGTGATCGCCCGCATCGAGGCGGTGCGCGAGCCGGTCCGGTTGGTCGTCTGCGACCTGTCAACCTCGCCTAACATCGACATGGCGGGCGCCCGCATGCTTCTCAACCTGCACGCGGAACTCGCCCGGCGCGGCATCGACTTCCGCCTCGTCGAGGCGCGTTCCGCGGTGCGGGACATGTTGCGCGTCGAAGGCGTGGAGGATAAGGTCGGCCGCATCGACCGCTACACCACACTGGCCGAGGCGATCGAGGATTTTCAACGGCAACCGCCGGATCAACAAAACACAAACCACCCCGCATCATCATGAATCCCGAATATCCAAGCCAGGAAGTCATCACCGAGTCCCGGCGCCAATCCATTTCGAAATCCATCCGCACCATCAGCATTGAAGAACTGAAGGCGCTCGGAGAACGGCTTTTCCCCTCTGCCAGCGATACCTGGCGGGACAAATATTTCGGCCTCCTCGCCGAAAATCCCCGCGAAACCTTCTATTATGCGAAAACCTCCGACCACTTTGAAGTGGTTTATTGCCACGCCAAGAACAAGGGCGTCTGGTATCAGAAGGATTTCGGCAGGGGACCGATCCCTCCCGACAGCCTGGAGCTTTTGAAACAGATCGTTGACAAGCTCTAACATCGCGCGCTCTCGGGGAGAGTTCGTGATTCTCGCCCGAGAGCAAATCCGCCGTGACCCTCGATCTTTTTCCGCTCCCGGCCGACTGACATGTTGATCAAACTCGCCATCGCGTTTTCCCTGCTGGCATTGACGGTGACGATCCATGCCGCGGGCTTGACGGTGATCATGCGGCGGTTGTCTTTGCGATCCGCGCCGTTTGATCCGGGCTTCGGTCCGCGCACCCTGCTGCTCATCCGGCTCGCCGCGTGGGCGGTGATGATCCACTGCGTGGAAATCGCCATCTGGGCGTTATTTTACTGGTGGCAAAAGTGCCTGCCGGACTTCGAGTCATCGCTTTATTTCGCCATCGTCACATACACGACCCTTGGCTACGGCGATCTCGTGTTGTCCCAGGGCTGGCGCATGCTGGCGGGGATCGAGGCGCTGACCGGCATCCTCATGTGCGGCTGGACCACGGGCTTTTTCTTTGCCTGCGCCAACCGGATTTACTCGTTGCACCCGGATGGCGAAAATTGAAATTTCCTCAGCGGCCATGCGCCTGCCGCCGCTTGCGACACGCTCGCCCGGCGTGACACCTCTCGCTTCGCGGGTCATGAACTCCACCGAACCACGCCCCGGAAAATGAATTGAGTCCGCGTCGCCCGCATTTTCATGCTGCAAGCGGCCTGGATTCTCCTAATAAACCATCCATGAAAACAAACCCCGTCGCCGCCCTCGCCATCTTCGCCGCCCTCGCCGGCACCTCGCTTCAAGCCGCGCCCCCGGCATCCACCACCGCCCAATGGGAGGCCGCGGTTTTGGCCCGCGAACAGCGCGTGAACTTGCTTCACGACGAATTGAAGGAACTCGACACGCGCATTGAGAGCCGCATCGACGTCATTGTCGGCGCTTTGCGTTCCATCGGCGATTCCAAGGACTCCCGCACCAAGGTCGCGCGGATGAAGGAGGAGACCATCGAGAGGCTGGCGAAAAGCATCAGCTATTATGACACCAAGCGCGCGACCCTGCTGGAAGAACTCCGCAGGCCCACCCTGCGGCTCACCGCGGAACAAAAGCGCAAGGGCGTCGCCGCCTTTGACGCGCGGATCAACAAGCGCGTGGCGCAGATTCTGAGCGTTCAGAAATCGCTGCCGGGGCACAAGGATTACGCCCGCTACAATGCCACCGGTACGGATTGGAATGGGAACACCAACTACGAGGACAACGAGGACTATCGCCAGAACAAGCGCGTCACCTCGCACACCGATTTGCAGCGCAAGGATCTCGTGAAAAAACTCGAAGCCAGCATCAGCCGCCTCGACCAGCAAAACCGCGCGCTCAAGACCGCCAACGCGCCGGCTCCCGAGATTTCCCGCAACAACCAACTCCTCGCCGAGCGGCGCAAACAACGCGCCGAAGCCCTCACTCCCGCCTCGTCCTCCACCCGGAGTGTTGGGAAAAACGAAGCGCACGATCTCGACAAAGCGCTGCAAACCGCCATTTCCGAGCTGAACAATGATTTCACCACGCTCTTCGCGCGCTACTCGGCCTATCTCCGGGAGCTTTCCGATCTGAACCGGGCCCGCGCCGCACTCGCCGCCAAACCGAAAACCCCTTGATTCCCGGCATCCGGTCGCCGACCACGCCGAGGCCCGCGCATGACTGGCGGAGCGGGGGAGAAGCTCCCGCCTTTGATTTTTCCATTCGATCCATGATTCTGAAACCAACCATACCCCTTGCCGCATGCGTCGCCGTCCTGTCCCTGGCCGGCTGTGCGGAATACGCCTCCGTTTCGGAAAAACGGCCCGAGTTCCGCCCGCTCCGCAGCACCGTCAGCACGCTGATTTCCGCGGAACGCTGCATCACCCACGCCATGCGCGAGGAAAAAAACAAGCCGCTCGAGTCCCTGGGCGAGCTCCTCGCCGCCGCCCGGTCCGCCGAGCAACAGCTTGCCCGCGATCCCAAGGACGCCGCCGCCCGCGCTGCCTACAACTTCGCGGTCGCGCGTGTGTTCGGCTCCATCAAACAGGCCAAGCTGGACCCTTGGAGCCAACCGCTGCGCGTGCCGTCCTCGGCAGGGGAGTTCGAACTCACCCACCGCCCGGATACGCGCGAATACCGGAACCCCGCGCTCTACAACTTCACCCCGGCCGATCAATACGATTTCCACGGCAAATACGTCGCCGAGCGCGTCCTGCGCCCGGGCGTGGGCGCGCCGCTCGTCGCCGTGGGGCGCGAGATCAATAAGAACGCCGCCAAGGATTTCACCATCCCGCGCATCTATTACGGCGTCACCGCGCTCATCCACTTCGAGGGCCGCCGCGCCGTCGTCGCCTTCGAGGATCCCCTGGCCAGCGAACGCGTCACACTCCGCGGGCGCGGTTATCCGCTGGCCGCGGATTTCACCGTGCCTGTCGCCGTCATGCTCGCGCAGAACGACCCGAAAAAAATGGAGCTCGCCCGCCTGCTGCGTCCGGAGGAATACGCCGAGACCGCGCGCATCGCCCGCCTCCAGCCCTACGATCCCGACAAGACCGTCGTCCTCGTCATCCACGGCCTCATGGACTCGCCCGCCACCTGGGTGCCCATGCTCAACACCCTCCGCGGCGACGCGGAAATCCGCCGGAAATACCAATTCTGGTTTTACAGCTACCCCAGCGGCTACCCCTATCCGCACTCCGCCGCCATCCTCCGCCAGCAGCTCGATGCCGTGCAAAAACGCTTCCCCCTGCGCCGGAAAATGGTCGTGATCGGCCACAGCATGGGGGGCTGCATCAGCCGCCTGCTTGTTACCGATCCCGGGGAAAACCTCTGGATGGACCTCGCTAAAAAGCCCCCCGGCCAGGCACACCTTTCAAAGGAAAGCCGCAGAATCCTGACCGATGCACTCATTTTCCGCTCCCGTCCGGAAGTCGGCCGCGTCGTCTTCATCGCCGCGCCGCTCCGTGGCAGCGACCTCGCCAGCCGCTGGATGGGCCGCTTCGGCTCCATGCTCGTCAAGGCCCCGACGAAACTGCTCGGCGTCGGCAGGGATGCCATGAAGCTCGCCACCTTCCAGGGCGACGACCTGCGCCTCAAGCGCATCCCTAACAGCGTGGACACGCTCGCGCCGAACAACCGCTTCGTCAAAGCCATCCAGAACTATCCGCTCAAGTCCGGCGTGCCCTACCACGTCATCGCCGGGGACCGCGGCAAGGGCGGCAACCGCGACAAAACCAAGCCCGTCATGTCCGATGGCGTCGTGCCCTACTGGAGCTCGCACCTGGAAAACGCGCAGAGCGAACTCGTCGTCCCGTCAAGCCACAGCGCGCACCAGAATCCCGA